>DASZXF010000941.1:0-14860 GCA_035546055.1 Ktedonobacteraceae bacterium | reverse complement strand
AAACCTCATCCAAAAGAGGGGGGTGGGGCGTAACAAGCGGTTGGGGCCGCCTCAGAAAAGTTGGGGAGGACTCATGAGGCAGCAGAGGCAAAACGGGAAAGCCAAAAAGCTCTGCCTCATGCCTTGCACGCTTGACTTTTGTCCACCATTTGCCTATTATTGACCATATAAGAAAAATTGGTCATTCTCTCAATATCAGGGAATGATGGACGCGAGACACGCGGGAAAGAAGGCGCTTTGATGGGCGTTGATCTCAAGAAAATGGCGGGAGAATCTGTGGTGGGACTGGTGGTTGTGGCCGTGCCGCTGTTTCTGGCGGCGGGTACGCTGGCCTGGGGAGCGGGCTGGGCCTTTCTGGTGTTGCTTTTTGGCTGCACAGGGATCTATACAGCGTGGATGTACGTCAAAAGGCCGGAATTGCTGACCGAGCGTATGAATGTGGCACAGAAGGATCAAAAGATCTGGGATAAGCTGTTTTTGAGCTTGCTGCTCCTGTATGTCGTGATCTGGCTGATCTTCATGCCACTGGACGCGAGGCGTTTTCGCTGGACGCACCTGCCGCTCTGGCTCCAGATCATCGGCGGCGTGCTGTTCGTGGCCGCCTTCCTGGTCTACTTCCTGACGGCGCGGGAAAATCCCTATATGGCCTCGGTGGCGCGCGTGCAGCAGGAACGCGGGCAGACGGTCATCTCGACCGGCCCCTACCATCTTGTCCGCCATCCCATGTACAGCGGTTCGCTGCTGCTGTTCCTGGGGATACCGCTGCTGCTTGGCTCAGGCTATGGACTGCTGTTCGCCCTGGGCGGCATGCTGCTGCTGGCCTGGCGCACCGTGATGGAGGAGCGCATGTTGCGCGCGGAACTGGCGGGCAACGAGGATTACATGCAACAGGTAAAATATCGCCTGATTCCTGCCCTCTGGTAGAATATACCACGCTGGCGGCAAGAAAACGCGGGAGCCTGGCCTCTCGCGTTTTCTTGCCTTCGCAACGGCGGGGCGAAGCCTCCGCTTTTTCCCCCGCCGCGTTCAGCGCTGTCCTGTCAGGTGTGCCGCGCCGGTTTAGCGCACGCCAAGCAGGAGATCGATGGTCAACTGATCGAGCTTTTCGTACTGGTAGCCGCGCTGCGCCAGAGTGTCGGGCTGGAAGTCGATGGCTTTGAGCTGGCTGGCGGCCTCCTTGCTGTAACCGCCGCTGAAGAGGGCCGCGTGCTCGGCATTGCCGCTATAGATTTCCCGCAAAAGCGCCTGGATTTCGGGATCGGCGTTGAAGCGGCGTGCCTTCTCTTTGAAAATGAGATAGGTGCGCATACAGCCGGCGGCGAAGTCCCATACGCCCTGCTCGTCTTCAGTGCGGTAGGCGTGCGCATCGAAGTGGCGCGGACCATCGTAGCCCTGATCCTCCAGCAGTTTGACCAGGAAGAACATGCTCTTGACGCTCTCGCTACCGAAGCGCAAATCCTGGTCGTAGCGCGGTCCCTTCTGATCGTTGAGGTCAATGTGGAAGAGTTTGCCGGCCTCTAACGCCTGGGCGATGCCATGCACGAAATTCAGGCCCAGCATATGCTCGTGGGCCACCTCCGGGTTGAGGCCCACCATGTCGGGATGATCGAGGCTGTAAATGAAGCCCAGCATATGGCCGATGGTCGGGAAATAGGTATCTGAACGCGGCTCATTGGGCTTGGGTTCCAGGGCAAAGCGCAGCCTGTACCCGTTGTCGATGGCATACGCGCACAGGAAGTTGATGGCCTCGCGCATGCGTTTGACCGACTCAACGGGATTTTTGCTGGCATCGCTGTCCGCGCCCTCGCGTCCGCCCCAGAAGACATAGGTGCTCGCCCCCAGTTCAACGCCCAGGTCGATAGCGCGCATGGTCTTCTGCAGGGCAAAGGCGCGCACACTGGGATCGACCGAGGTAAAGGCACCATCTTTGAAGACGGGATGGAAAAACAGGTTGGTAGTCGCCATAGGCACGACCATGCCGTAATCGTTGAGCGCCTTTTTGAACTCGCGCACGATGCGGTCACGCTCGGCGGGCGTAGCGTCGAACGGTACAAGGTCGTTGTCGTGCAGGTTGATGCCCCAGGCGCCCAGTTCGGAGAGCTTCTTGACGCTGTGAACCGGCTGGAGTTCGGGCCGGACGACATCGCCAAAGGGATCGCGCCCCCGGTTGCCCACTGTCCATAAGCCAAAACTGAATTTGTCGGCCTTCGTTGGCCTGTACTGATCGCTGCTTGCTTCTTTGGTTTGAGCCATGTTTTTCATCCTCTCTCAAGTACGGAGGCAAAGTTCTCACGTGGAGCTTTGCCGGTCGTGCGCCTGCGCCGGGCGCTGCCGATGGACGAGGTGCAGACTGGAAAGTATCCGCCTCGCCGCTGCGCGTGAAAAGCCTATGATGCCGGCTGATAATGGGTGAACAGCGCGTCTATGACGAGACTTGCCGCGCCGATTACGCCGACATCCTGAACAAATGACGATAGCACGATGGTACACATAGCGCGGGGACGTGCCATGGCGCGCTGGCGCACCACAGCGCGCACGGTTTCCAGAAAGAGTTCGCCCCCGTGGATTGAGTCGCCCCAGATGATGATGCGCTGCGGATTGAGCGCGTTGATAATGGTGGCCAGTCCTACCCCGAAGTGGGTGGCATGCCGGCGCACCAGTTCAAGAGCCTCCGATTGTCCCTGCTGAGCGGCGCGAAAGATGGCCTGCGCCAGCGTATTCACCACGTCAGGCTCCAGTTTCTCCGCCGATCCATCGCCAGCACGCGGGCGAGCGGGCAGATCCAGCCAGGAGGTCTGTTCAAGCTGATAGGCCTGCTCAACCATCCAGGTTGTCGCGGCCAGGGTTTCCCAGCATCCTCGATTGCCACACTCGCACAGCGGCCCATCCTCCTGAATCGTCATATGCCCGATTTCGCCGGCGGTTTCGCCAATGCCACGATAAAGCGTATCCTGCAAATAAAAAGCGGCGGAGACGCCGATGCCGCTTTCAACCGTCACAAAGTCGGTACAGGTCTGTCCTTCGCCAAAATGGCGCTCGGCCAGCGCCTGCACATGGCAGTCGTTATCCACCCACACCTCGATGCCCAGCCTGGACTTCAGCAGGTCTCTCACCGGTACATCATGCCACTGCGGAAAATGCGGCGCGAAATGGACCACGCCGGTCGCGAACGAGGTCAGGCCCGGTACCCCGACGCCGATCCCCAGCAACTGCGTCAGCGGCACGTGCAGCGAGATCAGCAGTTCCTGCAAAGTCTCAACGACCACATGCATGACCGGTTCGGGTCGCCGATCCAGGCCCAGCGAACGCTCAAGCCGTCCCAGCACACGTCCATTCCCATTGACCACCGCCACCCGCACGCTATCCATCGTCAGAAAAACGCCCCCGCTCTGCACGCCTTCCGCGTTAAAACGGTACAGCGCGCCCGGCTTCCCGCCGCTGGCGGACGGCGCGGTGGCCCCGACGCATTCCACCAATCCCTGTTTTTCCAGTTCGTCAACCAGCCTGGTCACGGTTGGACGGCTGATCCGGCTATACTCGGCCAGCGCGGGCTTGGTAATCGGTCCGAACTTGCGCAACAGGCGCAGCACGGTCAGCCGATTCATCTGCCGCAAACTGCCGGGAACCGCCGGTACTTCAGGAAACGATGTCACTTTTTTCCAGCTTTCAACTCTGCTCTCCAGTAAGTAAAGTATGTTTCTTTACTTTCCTGTCAGGACGAGTATAGCTGATAATCGCTGCCGCTGTCAAGATGCTACCACCTGGCTGGAAAATGAGCTTGCTGGCTCTGGCTATGCTAAGATACAGTCTGTTACAAAGTCCTGAATCACACCGAATTTTCCCCCTGGTTGAACCATTTCTGGCTCTCCTGGTACATACATTATGAATAAGGAGGCCAGATGAGTTGATACGTTTAGGATTTTCTGAACAGAGCGGCGTGGGGAATACCCGCGAGGGAGAACTGACAACCCCTGAAAACCTGCTGCTGGCGCGCGTGGCCCGCAAGGACCGCGAGGCGCTGGCGGAGGTCTACGCGCGTTTCCAGCGTCCGCTCTTTCGCTATCTCTTTCACCTGCTGGGACAGAAAGAGCTGGCCGAAGATGTGCTGCAAGAGGTTATGGTGATCATCTGGCAGAAGGCACACACTTTGCGGCGAGGCGTTCAGGCCTCTCACTGGATCTTCGGCATTGCTCACCACCAGGCTTTTAAAGCCCTGCGCCGCCAGACCAGCGTGACCTTCACCAACCTGGAGGCCGCGTTCGACCTGCCTGACGAGGCGCCGGGTCCAGAAGCCGATCTCTGGCAGCGCACCACCTCGGAGGAGATTGCCCGCGCGCTCTCCTGTTTGACACCTGAACATCGCGAGGTGCTCGAACTGGCCTTTTTTCAGGATTTCGCCGGCAAGGAGATCGCCGCGATCATCGGCATTCCCCTGGGTACCGTCAAGAGCCGCTTGAGTTACGCTCGCCGGGCCTTGAAAGCGGCCCTGCTACGCAATGGATGGGAGGCAGAGCATCAGGCATGACTGAACATTTTGAACCCTCTTTTGCGCGCTCCGCCTGCCCTGTCGAGCAGTTGGAGTGGTTCGCCAATCACACCCTGTCTGTTGAGGAGCAGCGAATTGTAGAGGCTCATCTTGAGCAGTGCGCCGCGTGCCGGGAAGAGGTGGCAACCCTGCGCGAACTGCGTCTGTCCCTGCGCGGCGCCAGCCTGCGCACCCCGGAGCCGCGCGCCGACCTCTTTCCGCTGATCGAGCGGCGCCTTGAGCAGATGGCCGCGCCGGCCCCCTGGTCGCGTCTGCGCTCGTCCCTTCAGCGCGGCGGACAGGCGGTGAGCATCTGCGCTGAGCATCTCATGGTCCAGGCGCGTCTGATCCGGCGCGACCTCTTCTGGATGCCGCTCTTGATCGTGCCCATGGCCGCTTCGGTGGTCTATCTGCCCGCCATCTGGCAGGACACACCGGCGCCAGCGGCGCTGCTGGCCGCGCTGCTTACGGCGCTCTGCATGGCCTTTCTCTACGGTCCGCGCGTCGATCCCGCGCGCGAGATTGTGCTGGCCACCCGCACTTCCCCGCGCCTGGTGCTGGCCGCGCGCTGCCTCCTGGTCTTTGGCTATGACCTGCTGCTTAACTGTGGACTGATCATGCCGCTGCTGGTCTCTCAGGGCATTGTCACCCCGGCCTGGTTTCTGGCCAACTGGCTGGCTCCGCTCTGCTGCCTGAGCGCCCTGGCTCTCCTGCTCAGTATCCTGGCCAATGCCGGAACTGCCGTACTGGTCTGTACCCTGCTCTGGGGTCTGCGCCTGCTCAACGACGTACAGGGCTTTGTGCTCGGCGCCGACCGCGCCCTGCCGGAGGCGCCCTGGCAGCGTTCCTATGAGCAATTCTGGCACCAGGGACCGCTGCTCTTTGGTCTGACTCTGCTGGCGCTGATGCTGGCCTTTGTGGTACTTGAACGAAAGGAACGCTTTACTCGATGAAAATGCTGGCTCGTATCGCTGTTTTCCTGCTGGGGACCACCCTGGCAGGGTGGTTTGGATGGCTGTTTTTTGGCAGGAGGGAGCTGACGATTCGATGATGGCCCTCCCTCGTCTCACGCCTGGCCGTGGCCCGCTGACGCTGCTCGGACAGATCGGGGCCGTTACGCGAAGCGAGATGCTTATGCAGTGGCGGCGCTGGGGCTTCTGGCTGGCCTTTGGCGGCGCCGCTGTCCTGCTGGTCCTGCTAACTTTGCAGGCCGCGCTCTACTTTACGCATCTGCCGCCTGAATCACTCTATGTGCGCGAGCACTACACCACGGCGGATCTGACCAATCTGCTGATTTACGGGACGACCATCTACGGCGTGATGTTCTTCGGCCTGGTCGCGGCCCTGCTGGTCGTGGATCGCCTGGGACGCGAACAACGCCTGGGCATAGCGGAGATTCAGCAGGCCGCGCCCCAGAATAGCGTCTGCTACACCCTGGGCAAGTTTCTGGGCAACTACCTGGCGCAGCTTGTTCCTGTCCTGCTCAGCTATCTGCTCTGCGCTCTGCTGAGCGTACTTCTGGGCTGGTCGGCGGTTCTTTTCCAGAAGTTTTTCCTGGCCTTTGCGCTGGTCTATCTGCCCTCTTCCCTGGCCGCTGTGGGTCTGACCTTCTTTCTGACCAGCCTCCTGCCGGTACGCGTGGTACAGGTTGGCTTCGCGCTGCTCTGGCTCTTTTTCAATATCGGCCCTGGCTGGCACAGGCTGGTCTACACCATTTTTAATCCCAACGGCCTGTACGTCTATCCCATTTTCTTTCCCGTCCCGCCTATGCCCTACACCGAGCCAGGCTTTACCACTTCCATGTCCCTGGCTCTGCTGAATATCGCGGTGCTGGGCCTGACCGGTCTGGGCATGCTGGCGCTCACCTGCGCCAGCGTTGTATTCAGGCGGCAACGCCAGGAGCGGGCATAAGATGCGGACTGGCGAACATCCTACCCGGCGGCAAGATCCACCTTTGCCCTATCAACCTGTCGCGCCGCGCCAGCGTCTCTCCTGGCGCGAAGCTGTCCTGTTGAGCTGGTATCAACTGCGCCTGCTCAATGGCTGGCTGTTTTTTCTCATGCTGCTGGGCTTCCTGGCCGCCGGATTGATCTTCTGGATCTGGCTGCGCTGGTCCGGCCCGCAGGGGGTATCTCTGGCCCTGACCCTGAGCCGCTTTGTGCTGGAGTCGGGAGCAGGACTGCTGGCCGGGGTACTGAGCAGCGCGCTGGTGGCCGGCGATCCGCTGCTGGAAGTCAGCATGGCGACACGCGGAGGCGTTTTCAGTCTGCTGCTCTGGCGTGGACTGCTGACCTTTATCATACTGCTCTGCTGCTCCGCCGCCTACCTGGCCTGGACGCTGTTCAACGGCCTCAGCTACGCACATCAGCAGAATCCGCTGTTTTTCTGGCTGCTCTGGCTGGCGCCGGTGCTGCTGCTGGGCCTGCTCGGTCTGGGTGGTTCGCTGGCCACGCGCAACGCCGCGCTGGGGCTGGTCATCGCCGCCCTGCCGCTGATGGGTGAATTGTTCTTTCACGGCTACTTGTTGCCCATCCAGGGCACCCACCCGTTTTTTATTCCCTATACCATCTGGCAGGCCGATGCCCCTGACTGGTGGCTCAATCGCCTGACCCTGCTTGCTCTGGCCCTGCTCCTGGCCGCCTGGTGCTGGTGGTGGCTGAAAGGCGAGGAGCGTCTGCTGAGCGATGCCCGCTGAAATCTGCTATGTGAGAAAGTGAGAACCTATGGAAATCACCATTGAGCATGTTGTCAAACGCTATGGTGCTCATGAGGCCTTAAAAGGAATAGATTTGCGCATTGGACAGGGCATGTTTGGTCTGCTTGGTCCCAACGGCGCGGGCAAAACCACCCTCCTGCGCATCCTGGCCACCCTGCTGCGTCCCAGCAGCGGACGTGTGCTGATCGGCGCCTCTGACCTGAGCCAGGAGCGACAGCGCAAAGCCGTGCGCGCTCACCTGGGCTATCTGCCCCAGGAACTCGGTCTTTATCCCGATCTGAGCGGACGTGAGTTGCTCGACTACATGGGACTGCTCAAGCGCCTCTCTGATCGCAAAGCGCGCCGCCAGCAGATCGCGGCCCTGCTGGACGTAGTTAGTCTGACCTCCGTGGCGGAGCGCAAAATCAAAACCTATTCCGGCGGCATGAAGCGCCGCCTGGGCATCGCTCAGGCGCTGCTGGGCGATCCACAGGTGCTGGTCATCGACGAGCCGACCGCCGGACTGGACCCCGAAGAGCGCATCCGTCTGCGCACCCTCCTGGCCAGCCTGGCCACGGATCGTATCGTCATTCTCTCGACCCACGTCGTCGAGGACATCGGTCAGACCTGCGAACGCCTGGCCGTCCTCGACCAGGGCCGCCTGATCTTCGATGGGCAGACGCGTCAACTGCTCGCAGCGGCAGCCGGCCACGCCTGGCAGTTTCTCGCCCCTCCTGGCTATGTGCCGCCGAAAGAACTGAGCGTCATCTCAGCGCTACCGCAGCAGGACGGCACCCTCTTCCACGTCGTCGGTCCGCAGCCGCGCGCCCCCATCCAGGCGCAGGCTCTGCCGCCAACCCTCGAAGATGGCTATGTCTGGCTGCGCCAGGGCCAGCAATTCCCTGTAACCAGGTAGGGGACGGAAACGCGTGGGAACTCAGCGCAGGCTCAGTTCCCACGTCTCGCCGACCAGATCGTGTCCATAGCCGTGATATGGCTCCTCCTCGACCAGTTGAAAGCCATGTTTCGCGTAGATGTGGCGGGCCTCCACCAGGACATTGTTGGTCCAGAGCACCATCTTCTGATACCCACGCAGGCGGGCAAAGCGAATGCACTCACTCACCAGACGCGAACCCAGGCCAGCCCCGCGCGCCTTTGGTTCAACCAGCAACAGGCGCAACTTCGCCACCGTCTCGCTGCTCTGGACCACAAAGACCGAACCCACAATCTCCCCATTCATCTCCGCGATCCAGCAGCGCTCACGCTCAGGGTTATAGTTCGTAATAAAATCAGAGACAATCTGCGCCACCAGCGCCTCAAAGTGCTCATTCCAGCCGTACTGCTGTGCATAGAGAACGCCGTGGCGGTGCGTCACCCAGCCCATATCGCCGGGCTCATGGGAGCGCAAAATAAAAGGTTCAGCAAACTTAAAGCCAGTATTGAGAATACTCTCAATCGTCTGCATAGCCTTCAACAGACGCTGCTGCTCCTCCTCGCTCAAATTGCCCAGCATCTCCGTCACCTCGTCGCGCGCGCGCTGATCCAGGAGGGCGGCAGCCTCCCTGCCCGCCGTGGTAAGACTCAGCAAACGCTGGCGTCCATCGTTCTCAGAGCGCACCTTTTCCAGCAAATCCTGCTGCTCCAGGCGCGCCAGCATACGACTCATATACCCGGCATCCAGGCCCAGTTCGCGTCCCAGTTGCGCAGCCGTCAATTGTTCCCGATGTCCCAGTTCAAAGAGAATGCGCGCCTCCGTCAGCGGATAGGGGCTGTGCAACAGTCCCTCGCGCAAAACCCCGATCTGACGGGTAAAAAAGCGATTGAATTGCCTGATCACAGCAATCCTCTCCTCCATCGAGCCGATTTCCATGCCTTTTACTCCTTTCATATGCTTGACAAAGGCAATCATTTAGACGACATTATCAGGCAAATGGTTGCCTTTGTCAAGCATCTCTGTGCCAGAGAGCAGGTTTTCGTGCATCGCTTTTCCCACGTGCGGCGTAACCACGTTCAGAAGCTGGAAAACGACCATGGCTTTTTTTGCCAGACGCTGTGATCAACTTCCCTTTGCATTGTCCGCAAAAGAAATATCTGCTACAATGATCGACAGAGTATATTTTTATAGTGTAAAACAACAAAGAATGTATAAGAGGAAGAAGATGCTGCCCTGGAATGCACGCGTAAGCAAAACCTGGAGATTGCTACCGCATACGGGCTGATTACGGAATCTGGCGGTGTAATGATCACATTAGAGGGAATAAGCCTGGGAAATCAGCTCTACAGAACCTTTTCACAGGACAAACATACCCCCATCATCACTGCCGCCACCCGCGAACTGGCCGACGCTATTATTAAGCATATTCATTGACGAAGATGGCAATAAAGCTGGCAGTCTTTTTACTTCAATATGCCTGCAATGGCCACAGTCAGGTATTACATCTGACAAAGCACTCATTTATGATCAGGTCTGCGCACAAACCGTTTTCCGGCCCCTGAACACGGGGCTGCTCCACAGGCGCAAGCCTCGACTTTTGCAGAATCCTGTACTTACGATAGATACGTATTGATATTTACTTTTAAGAGTATTATAATTACCATCGATAGTGATAGCGTGAATAATATTTAAGTTACTATTTTCTAAATCACAAAGCGATAATAATTATGAGTTTATTGAAAGGCTTTTTACCTTTACAGAGTCATTCTCTAACTGCTGATGCAGCTCTTTCATTTTTCATTTTTTCAAAAAGGCAGATGACGAAAGGAATTTGATCATGGCAAAACCAGAATCAGAAAAAGACATTCCATTCAACGTGCCGGGCAAAAAATCTTCCAGAAAGGCTCCTACTATCGGCCATGCCGGGAATGTGGAGTTCGAACAACTGGACAAAGCCAATCTCCAGGCAGTGCCTGTGGTTGTGCAGGCGCTCGACAATCAGTGGCTCCCGCAAGGACTCCTGAAATCAGTCTTCAAGAAGGGAAAGATCACCCCTGCCATTGATAAAAACCTGAACAGGTTTGTGCGGTCTGAATATATTCGCTCTCTTCTCAATGGCCAGCAGGTTATTCTCAATCGCGCCTATCTCTATAACTCTCCAGTCATAGCTCAGGATTACGCCGGCAAAAAGAATCCGATGCGCAGTGTGTTCAAACGTTTTTTAGAGGAAGAGACAATCGTGCCCTGTTTACTTGGCGAAAAGACGCCGGTAGATCTGCCCCATTCCGGGCCCGGTACGATAAGTGGCTACGGTGTTACCAAAGAATTCAGCGAATGGCAAAAGCTCTGCCAGGAAGTACGCACGCGCTGTCTGCGTCTTTCCTGGGACGAGCAGGAGAATAGCGAGTTAGTCCGCAAATACCTGACGCTCCCCTTCAATACATTTGCCACCAGCGCGGGGCTGCGCGATATCGATACCTATATTCATGATCTTGGTTTAGATCCCAGTGCCAGAAATGCTTTTCGGAGACGGCTAACGGATGTGGGACGTTTTTGCCTGGACCTGGCTGATCAAGACAAACTGGTCACACGCAATCAAGTTTATCAGGAGTTTATCACAGCGACAGAGAATACCGCCGAGCGCAAGTACGATGGGAGTAAGCCCTTCGCGGCTGAACTCAAACAACTATTCGACCTTTCTTATAACTGTAATTTACCAGACGCTCTGGGTGGCTATTTGCTCACCCCGGTAGACTCGCTTCCTCGCACAACGCTGCAAGAATGGCAACCGATGAGTCTGAAACAAGAAATTAATGGAGAGGAGATCGTCAAGCTCTTGCAGCGTACAGCCTTTAGCCTGGTGCAAAGTGGCTTAAACCTGCCATCAATGGATGTGCTCAGTTTGCAAGATGTGGCCGAGATTCGGCACATGGAAGAATGGACCGGGTATATGGAGAGGCTCAAGTATCTCCTGGCCAGCCCTCTTGACTTCGCTGATGGAGGTATTGCTCATGTTTATGAAAGTTATGGGGCCATGACCCAAAGAGTTACCGAACTGATCGCCAGGCAGGCTGAAAAAAGGCACCTCCTTCACAAATGGTCGCCCTCAGTAGAAATTGTCTTTAACATCGCGGGCGCTGTTCTTACCTACTTCTTAACACCTGCGGGACCCGTTTTTCAACTGGCCGGGGCAGTCGCCGGCTCAATCGCTGGCGGTGCAGTGCCTGTGGTCGGCAAGCTGATTATCCGCGATCTGGACGAAAAACATGCCCGGCAAGATTTAAGCACCAGTGTTGATTTTATGCGCTACCGTATGCAGGATGCCGTAAGACAATGGAAAGAGATTGAAAAGCCGGTTCACACCCTCCCGAATTTTCAGGAAGTCAGCCCTTCCATTGAACACACTGAGATTGTTGATCCTACTCTTAGCTATCAGGAAGCAGATAATTAAATCACATATATATCAGGCAGTCCATAGGGTGCTCTTTAAACAGGAAAGGTTATATTATTATCTATAATCTTCCCTGTTTTTATTTATCCTGAAATAGAAGAAATACGTTGGATATTTTTACTTCATTGTGCAAAATCCTTCGTTGTGATATGAATCTAGTAGACTGTCACACGCCATGCGACAAGTCCGCCGCCGCTGGCGGCGCGGGACGAGAGGAAAGGCGGGGCACCCCGTTCCCCGGCAAAGGGCTGCCGCCCTCTGCTCTCCCGCCTGGCCGGCCTTTCGTTTGGATCTCGACCAGCTATCAGGAGATTGTCACGCTCCATGCGACAAGTCCGCTGCCGCTGGCGGCGCGGGATGAGGGGAGAGGCGGGGACACCCCGTTCCCCGGCAAAGGGCTGCCGCCCTCTGCGCTCCCGTCTGCTGGCCTTTCGTTTGGATCTTGACCAGCTATCAGTCAACCATAGGAAAAAAAACGTACCAGGCAACGTTACACTGGTCATGAATGACCAGCTCAACCACAGAAAGGACCATAAATCTGGTGGATACACAGGCAGAGTATTTGGAGTTGACAAAGACACGCCCTTCGCTCTTTGCCAATGTTCCTGATGGCATCGAGATTTTGTTGGATGAAGCTGGCATCAGGATGGCGCAAGCCCACATGGCTCAGATACTTGAAGCCAGGGGACAGCCGGCGGACTGGGCCCGGGTAGGTATCGCTTATCGAGATCAATATCTTTTACTTCTTCGCGATGCAGTGCGTTTTCCCGATGGATCTCCGGGTACATATATTCGCCTCGTAGATCAGTATCCAGGAGTATTGGGGGTCGTTATCTTGCCCGTTTACCAGGGACAGATTCTGCTCATTCGCCACTTTCGTCATGCAACTCGTTCCTGGCATCTTGAAATTCCTCGTGGCTTCGGCATAGACGGCTCTACTGAAAATAACGCAAAACGCGAACTTGAAGAAGAAACAGGAGCCACTGTTTCTCGTTTGATCTCGCTTGGCGATACCTATCCAGATACAGGTATGACATCCAGTCGGGTTGTGCTTTTTTACGCGGAGGTTGAAGCCTACGGTCAGCCTGAGCTGGGTGAGGCCATTTCGGATATTCTTCCGACAACGCTGGCAGAATTTGAGCATATGGTACGCGAAAATGAAATAAATGACGGATTTACTCTCGCAGCTTACGCACGAGCGAAGGCTGCAGGTCTACTTTAGCAGGACGATGTTCTTCTCTCCCACGTTCCCCGGAGAGAAGAACATCGTCCTGTTTTCAGGTGGATGAAGCACAACGAGCATAGCCCGGCGCTGTTTGTGGGAGAAGAATGCTGCTCCAGGGTGCTCTTTTTTTACAAACTATTTGGTGGGGTTCTGTATAGTGACTGTGAGTGGCAACCCCGCTCATACCTATACAGCACGTATATAGCTAGTGATGTGAACCGGCGCGGTCAACCCCGTAGACAGAAGCTCGTGCTGTAGATACAGGCATAGGCACCCGGTTGTCTATGCGTCAGATTCGGAAGGAGTACAAACTATTATGGCAGCTACATCTACTGAGAAAAATGCCACCGTTGTTGGGAAAGACGAATTGATACACCAGATCGCGGCCAGAGCCGGCATGAACCTGAAAGAGACCAGCAAGGTCATCGATGCGTTCACCGATGTGGTGCGCGAGGATGTCGCGAAAGGTCAGGAAGTTCGCCTGATGGGCTTCGGCACCTGGAATCTGCGCGACGTGGCCCCTCGCAAAGTCAAATCCATTCGCGGCGGCAACCAGATCACGATCCCGGCCCGCAAGCGCGTCGGTTTCTCCGTGGGCGCGGTTCTCTCGCAGGCCGCGCAGCCCCAGAAGGCAAAAACCAGCAGCGGTGCCAGCGCCTCTGGTCGCACTGGCGCGGGCATGGAGTCTCACAAGCGCTAGACAGGCGAAGATCGTCCCCCTCCCCGCGCTCGTACCAGGCCAGCCGGTTGACGTTTATTGACGCGCGTACACCTTCCTCACGCTGCGGACTCCCCGCCGGGTTCGCCCCCGGCGGCAGTCCGCCTGAGAGATCGCGTGACAGAGCTGGTAGTGTGGAGGCGCCTGGCACGAGACGCGCTAAAAAATACCCCCGGTCGATGACCGGGGGTTTTCTGACTGCAAGATGTCCTCTGCCCGCTAGGAGGATTTGTGCGCCGCCAGGTAACGCGTGGCGTCCTGCTGCTCCTCAACGTTGGGAGAACGGAAACCCTGGGGGGTGTTGATAAAGACAATCCAGGATGCCTGGAAAAACGCCAGCATATCAGGCCGTCCATCATTATTGATATCAACGAATTTTAAGGTCACAGGCGCTTTGTCGGCATCAGAACCATAGAGTTGAGGACCGAGATAAATCCGTGCATGAGACCCATCACCACCGGGAAATTCAATTATTTGGATGCGACCGTGCAGATTGAGCGCGATATAATGGCTAGGATGGCTCACAGAGTCGTTATGCCCAACTACCGCCTCTAGTTGATATGTCGGAGGATTGCCATAATGCAGATAATTCATGGTGTTTTCCCACCAGCCAGCGCCGGCAGTGAACACGGTTGAGATAATCAATACCCCCAGCATGCCCAGACCAAGATACAGCAAGGGATGAAAACGCGCACGCGGGCGCGCGGCTACCGGCTCGGCGGCGCTGGCCTGCGGCTTCGCGCTCTGGACAGCAGCTCGCACCGGCGGATTTGTCTCCCGCTCGATGTCTAGCTCTCCACTATCGACGCGTTTCCATTCGCTGATTAAATCATCATCGGCTGGCTGTGGACGTGTGCGCGAGGCGCGCAGGGCCACAGGATGAGCGGCAGTGGTGACAATAGAACGCTTGTTGGTGTCAGTGAGGGAGCGATAGCGCAGAGCGCTGCGCGGTGCCCCTCCATCGGTCGAGTCTAAAACCGGCATGTTCGATACTCCTTTGAGCAGCGAGAACAACAAGACCCATGTATAGAAATACCGACTCTTGCCAGGATGAAACTCCAGGTAAAAGGACAACTTACGATTTTCATTACAATGGTACCCATGTTCTAACTATAAGTTCTACAGAATGAACGTATTCTAACACTGTTTTCGCGAAAGGAAGAGACTTTAGCGGCCCCAATAGCCAGAAATGGTTATACAGGGCGCCTGGTTACTTCTTCATCTTTTCCCCGCTTCTGGCGGTCAGGCAAGCGAACCGCCTTTTTATAGAGGTGAGAAGTGATGAGAGAAGGATTTGCCCGGTCTGCAGGCC
>DASZXF010000940.1:0-6916 GCA_035546055.1 Ktedonobacteraceae bacterium | reverse complement strand
GATGAGCCTTGAGCTTTGTCCGATCTGGCATAGCAGGACAAAACGCATGTGATGAGCACTGACGCTCATCACATGCGTTTATCAATCATCCCGCATGTTGATCCCGTTGGAAACGCCCCGGTGGTGTTCCCCTCTCTTTCGTGGAGATGGGATCGCCTTTTCTCAACACGGCAAGAGCGCGTTGTTCCCCCACCTCAGAAACGTTGGGGCGGACTCATGCATCATTTCCCTTGGGTGGGGAGGGGAAACGCGCCTTGCGGTGCTGGAAAAATTGGGGATGACTGATATCGCTGTGGCTATGCTTCTTTGATCCGGGCATGAACGTATGCCGGGCTGGGCGTCATGGTCAGCAGCATCAGGGTATCTTCTGTGGCGCGCAGGTTGTGCTGGAGGTTCGGGGCGACTTGCAGAACCATGCCAGGGTGCAGGACAAAAGGTTGGTCAGCGACGGTGAAGATCAGGTTGCCCTGAATGACCTGCACAAGCAACTGGCTGGGACTGCGGTGGCCGGGAATCTCTTGTCCGGCGCGCAGGGCGAAGCCCACCAGGCGCGCCTCCTGGCTGTCGAAAAGCAATCTGGCCTGGGGGCCGTGGTCGCTGAATTCAAGCAGTTCCGGCAGATTGACCAGGTGTGTGCCAGGCTGCTCAACTGGTGGCTCAACCATCAGAAAAACCTCACTTCTCTTCCGCTACGCGGGTGATGCGAATGGCCCACTCTTCCGGTCCCTCGGTCTGCGGTTCCCAACTGAACTGCTCGGGCCGCTCGGCCATGAGTTGATAGCGCAGAGGTTTGGGATCGTGGTCATTGACCAGCAGCAGCGCTTCGCCCTGCGCGAGGGCGTCCAGGCGGCTAAAGATCAGGGGATGGCGCTCGCGTGGAACAATGGTACGCACGTCAAGGGTTGCTGGTTCGCTCATGAGATGATTTACTCCTTCTTCTCACAACAGTATATCAGGTGCCCGCTGCCGCAGATCGATATCCCCCGCTGCGTGGGCACAGGAGAAGCATAGCTCACCGGGACATCGTTCGACTGTGACTTTTGTCGCTGTCCCGCTCAGGTTTCTGCGGGTAAGCTAGGTGCGAAGAGTTGACCGGGGACGCGCCATTGCTGTTCTGCGGTGCCCGGACTCTTTTTCAATCTGTTTCAGTTTGTGAGGAGAAAGAAGATGACTGAGAGACTGCGCGCCTGGCAAGCTCAGGCGACAAAGATCCTGGATGTCAGACCGATTCTGGCGGATGGAGGCGAGCCTTTTGTACTTATTATGGAGACCGCCGCGCCGCTACATGCGGGCGAGACGCTTTTACTGACCGCGCCCTTTGAGCCGGTGCCTTTGTATCATGCCCTGGCTGAACGAGGTTTTACGCATCAGACCGAGGGGGTCAGCGCCGGAGAATGGTGGGTCTTGTTTACGCGTTCCTGATGATGCGGTCAGCGCGCGAGGAGGTATGCGATGCTATCTGAACCATCTGCCGGTAGCCAGGAAGAGGGCGCACGTTTCCGGGTGCGTTCCCCCGGCCAGACTCCCACGGTGTCCATGCCGGGCGGCGGACTGGCTGGACGGCGCGGAGTGCCGCTCTCTGTGCCCTTGCCCTTTTTGCTCACCGGAGCCTGCGCGGCGGCGCTGTTTGGTCTGCTGGCTCCCTGGATTCTGCCCCAGGCCTTGCTGGCTCCGGGCTTTCCGCATGTCCTGACCCTGGTTCACCTGGTCACGCTGGGCTGGCTGACCATGACGATTATGGGCGCTTCCCTGCAACTGGCGCCGGTGATTGTGGTTGCTCCGCTGCGAGCTACAGCCCTCCTGCGCTGGCAGTATCCCATTTTCGTGGGCGGCGTGCTTGGTCTGCTCTGCGGCTTCTGGTGGTGGCAAACCTGGCTGCTGGTGGTCGGTGGCACGCTGATTGTCCTGGCCGTTGCTCATTACGTGGTGATCCTGGCCGTGACCTTTGCCCGCGCCAGCACGCGCCCGCTCAGCGTGATCTATCTGTCCACCTCGCTGTTTTACCTCTGCCTGGTGGTCAGTCTGGGTCTGACCCTGGCCTGGAGCTTTGTGACCGGTTTTCTCAATGCTCCGCTGGAGCGCCTGCTGCTGCTCCATGTGACGCTGGGTATCGTGGGCTGGCTGAGTTGTACGCTGGTCGGGGTGTCCTATACCCTGGGTCGACTCTTTCTGCTGGCCCACACCCATGACGATAGCTGGGGACGGCGCCTCTGGTTCATCCTCAACGGGAGCATTCTGCTGCTGGCGGTGGGGGAACTGTGCGCCTGGCCGCTTCTAACCTGGGGCGGAGGTACGCTCTTAATCCTGGCGGCCTGTCTCTTCGCGCTGGATTTCTGGCGCCTGGTGCGCGCCCGCCAGCGCAAAAAGCTGGAAGTCACCCAGTATCATAGCCTGGTCGCGACCGCCTATTTTGTGCTGGTCATCGTCAGTGGTGTGATCTTCCTGCTACTCGGTTGGGGGACGCCAGCGCTTTTCACCGCCCTGGCGCTGGCCGCGCTGGTCGGCTGGCTTGGTCAGAGCGCGGTAGGCTACCTGTACAAGATTGTGCCCTTTCTCGTCTGGTCCGAGCGCTATGGTCCGCTGGTTGGCAAGCAGCCGGTGCCTTTGATGCGCGATCTGGTCCATGAGCGCTGGTCCTGGGCAAGCTGGTGGCTGCTCAACCTCAGCCTGCCTGTGATGGTAGGCGCGGCGCTGGCGCAACAGGTACTCATCCTGCGCATAGCCGGCGCTGGACTCGCCCTCGGCCTGCTGCTGGTGGCGCTCAATCTGCTGCTGGTGGTGCGCCATCTGCTGACAAAAAGCAGCCGGGCGCAAGCTTGAATGACGCCCGGCTGCTCGCTGTTAAAAGCCAAGCTGGCGGTGACCTTCTTCTGTCATCATATCCGGGGTCCAGCGCGGTTCCCAGACCAGGGTGATCTCGCCGCCGGTCAGCCCCGCGATGCCATGGAGCGCCGCGCCCACCCCGTCGCCAAGCGCCTCGTGCATGGGACAACCCGGCGTGGTCAGCGTCATGGTCAGATTGACGAATCCTTCCTGATTTACCTCGATGTCATAGACCAGGCCCAGGTCCATAATATTGACTCCCAGTTCCGGGTCATAGACCGTGTAAAGCGCCTGGCGAATCTCCTGAACGGCCTGGTCAATCTCTGCCGTTTGCAGCATGAACTCTCCTCCTTTGTGCTGTGAACAATGGCGACCTCTCTCGGTACACAGAACAGTATACAGAGGCTCATGCTGTGGTGAATGTGACAAAAATTACAGGCCTTCCATTCCGCGCTAAGGATGATTGAGTATCTCTTGCGCTGCGGTTGACGGCTCCGGCAGCGGCTGGCTGACTGTGCGTTCCGCCAGGGGTAACTGGACGTGAAAGGTCGAGCCCTGTCCGGGGATGCCCGGGCTTTCCACCCAGATGCGCCCTCCCATGCCTTCGGTCAGGTTCTGGCAGAGATAGAGGCCCAGACCGCTGCCTACCACATTCGAGGCCAGGTCGCGCGGTAGACGCACGAAGCGATGGAACAGGAGCGGTATCTGCTCAGATGGTATGCCCAGGCCGTAATCTCGCACCTGGATTTCCACCATCGACTGCTCCTTGCCCGTTTTAGACCGCCTGTTCCCCTCGGCTCGTACCACCGTGGCGCTGACCTCAATGGTTGAGCCTGCTGGCGAATACTTGGTTGCGTTGGAGAGCAGGTTGGTCAGGATCTGCTGCACGCGCACCGTCTCGCCCCAGACCGCCAGGTTCGGCGAGAGTTCCACCTGCAGCGTGCGCTCGGCAATATTTCCCTCGCGTGGCGGAATCAGCGCGGCTGCCTGCGTCAGAGCGTGGTGCAGGTTGACAACTTCGTGGGGGAAATCCTGGCTCTCCTGGTCGAGCCGGCGCACCTCCAGAATGCTCTGCACCAGGTCAACGAGCGCGTCATTGGTGCGTCCAATTTCCGCGACCAGTTTGCCGGTCCGTTCCGGCAATTCCTTCTGGCGATAGCGCAGGAGTTCGACATAGGTCTGCATGGTCATCAGCGGGGTACGTAGTTCGTGATTCACGCTGGTAATGAACTGGTCCTTCAACGCATCAAGCTGTCGCGCGCGTTCATTGGCCTCCTGCGCATCGACCAGATCTTTGCTGAGCAACGTCTGGCGGGTGATCATCAGGAGAATAATACCAAGCGCCAGTCCCTCCAGTACATAGGCCGAACCTTCCTCCGTTGACGGAAGCTGCTCGCGCGCGATGATAAAGATCAGGAGCAGCAGGATGGGAAAATAGGGGAAGACAAATTGGAGGAGCCAGCGCTGCCAGGGCGCGCGGACAGCGGCCTGCCTCGTGCGGGTCAGCCAGGTCCATGCGGTCCCCGGCTCACCTCCGTGGATGAGATAGAACCAGGCGCTCAGACCCATCAGAAGTTCACCGCCCGCCGAAAATGGATCAATGAGAGCCGATTCTGGTCGATACAGCACATGCAAAGCCAGAATGTAGAGGGCCGAATCCGCGTAGACAAACAGGCCAACGCCCAGCGCTATCCAGAGCAAGACTGGTCGCAGGGCGGGTTCTGTCACTCGCAGCAGCAGGAGGACGACGGTGGCAATGAGCGCCACATCCCCCAGCGGATACGCGGTCAGGAACAGCTTGCCGAGTAAGCTGAGGCTGGCGGCGATATTCCACAGAGGGGTAATAATGGCCACCAGGCTCAGGCCCAGGGCCGCGATAGTGATAATGCCGACCTCTACTATCAGGCGTCCCCGCGCTCCCTGACTGGATTCAGGAGAAAGCAGCAGGAGCAATCCCACAATCAGAAAAGGATAAAAGAGGACAATGAACGGGTCCGCTGGCGTGGGCGGCGGGAGCGTAATCCCCGCCAGGGCCAGCACCGCCTCGATGACTTCGGCCACCAGGTAACAGAGGAAGGCCACGCTGATACAGCGCCAGGCCAGACGCGCCTGTCCTTTGGGTAAACGCAGGCTGACCCAGAACGTGCCCCAGAAGGCCACGGCCAGGGCAAGGATCGGGGCAACCCCCGTCACCACAATGGAGAAAGAACCGCCAGCCCAGGCCTGAATAATTATCAGCAGACCCACAAAGAGGAGCGTCCCCAGCGGCAGCAGCCAGAAGCGTCTGCCCCGCAGGCGGGCCAGGCTGGCCACAGGTGTAAGATGTTGGACCGGAGGGGACTTGGCGGGCGGAGGGAGAACTGATTGGTCCATAGAGAGAACTCCTTATAAAAAATAGAGTTAAGCAGTGGATGACGAAGGATTCTCCTTCTCTACAAGTTCCTGGAAGCGCCGAACGCGCTCTTGAGGGCTCTGCTTGATTGCTTGATGGATGGTAGCGGCAAGAACTTGAGGCTTGACAGGTTTAACCAGGTAGACATCCGCTCCCACCGCCATGCCGGCGAATTGATCCTTATCCTGGGCCAGGGCTGTGAGCATCACCAGCGGCGTCTCCATGGAAGCGCTATCTCCACGAAAGGCTCTGACCAGTTGATAGCCAGTCAGGCCGGGCATCTTCACATCGATGACCACGCAATCTGGATTGGTCTCATAAAAGCGTTCCAGTCCCTCAATGCCATCGCTGGCGCAAATGACCCGGAAGCCGCCGAGCTCCTCCAGCGCGAAACTCATCGCCTGTAGCAAGTCCTGATTATCATCCACCAGCAGAACGGTATATGCTGGCTCAGGTGAAGTAGACACGGATAGCTTAGTTCTCCTTTCGATTATCTGGCAATCCGGGCGGTCTGTCCCATTTGACGCAACAGGAGCATACGCCCGAAGAAATTCATCGCCGGAACCAGGGGTTTGACGAAATAATCATCGGCCCCTGCTCGAAAAGCTTGAATCTTGTCCCTGGGTGAGGAGCGCCTGGTAACGCAGGCAATCAAGACATGTTTGAGTGCCGGCTCCGTTTGCAGATCCTGAATCAGGCGGAAGCCATCGCCATCTGGAAAAGTCAATTCCAGAGAGACCAGGGTAGGCTTGATCTGCCAGATGGCCCGGTAGGTTTCCTCCAGGGTGCTGGTCACAAAACAGCGGAAACCGGGCTGAAGCAGACGCGCGACCTCGCGGCGATAGGCTGGATCGGGATCGGCTATAACGGCTGTCGGTAAAAGGGCTGTGGGCATGGTCTTTCCTCTTGTCATTACGAGATGCTGAACGAGAATGGATAGAGAAAAGTGTATCCAGTAGCAGGTACACAAAGAACGGAGCTAAGCGAAATCAAAGGCGTTTCATCCATATATGTAGTGTGACGTATTCTTGATGTACTCCAGGGCATCCTGAAAAAGTCACCTCCATCGGTGTTCCTTCTACTTATTCAAGTCATAGACGAGAAAAAGATCGACCCAAAAAGCGGGTTGTGCGCTTTTCTAGCTCTCTTCTTATTAAAGAGGATGGAAACTGCGTTTTGTATTGTACAGGTAAAATCATTCGCTATACAATGGAGAAAATAGCAATATTGTAGCGAGAAGCAGTGTTCTTTCTTTCCACACTCATCGAATACAGGCCTGCCTCACCGGCGTGATTTCTCAGCTTTCTCTTCTCCGCCTGCCATCATTCACCCCCGCTTCACGTTGTATTCCACCTCACCTTATCAGTTATCCCCACTTTTTCCAGCGCCGCACGGGCGTGTTTCCCCGCCCCCCTCTTTTGGGACTCTGTTGACGAATGCGAGAAAGACTGAAATGGTAGAATGGAGGAAAAGAAAACCAGGAGAGCCTCAGAAAGGAGCCAACCGATGTCGATGAATCCACAAGCCATGGGAGAGATCCCAGCAGAAACGGCGCGGATCGCGCGAGCCACCTGTCACCATGCCGTATTTGCGCGTAGCTGCCAGAAAGTGGGCCTGAATCTCTTCATCCTGTTGCAGACCGAGAAAATTGATCCCGGCAAAATTCACCAGTTCCCGCTTGCCCAGGTGAATGGTCGCGTC
>DASZXF010000939.1:0-1602 GCA_035546055.1 Ktedonobacteraceae bacterium | reverse complement strand
GGCTCAGGGTAGTGAAAGAGTCGCTGGTGGTGTCTTCCGTGCTTTCCTGGAGCGTCAACAGAGCCATGAGCACATGCGGGACGAAGCGCGGAGCCATGAGGGAAGATAATTCGAGAGCGCGGCGCTGGCGGTGCAGTTCGCTTTCGCTGGCTAGAAGTTGTTCCAGAAGGCCAGGTAGATCTTGTGCTACTTTCCGCAGGTAAGCGACGCGCTTTTCAACGTCACCTAGCGTGAGGTCAATACTGTTAGCTGTACTGGTAAAAGGACGCGCGGGTGAGTTGCCAGACCAGGGGTCAATCAGTGTCATCTCCGCGCGATATTTACCAGGAGCCAGACTGACCAGCGGGACGATAAAATCGTAGGTTGTCTGGACGCCGTCCGGCAGGGGAATATCCAGTGCCTGTTCCCAGGGCTTCCAGAGCGGCCAGAGTAGGAGATGACGATTGTTGAAAGAGATCTTTTCCTGCCAGGTTAGTTCGCATAACCAGGCCTGGTCAACCAGTATGCTCTCCAGTGCCAGCAAGGTTAGCCCTGGCGTTTGCTCCAGGCGCAGGAGCGGCAGGGAAAGCATTTGTCGAGCCAGTGCGGAAAACGGGGTTAGCTCTAACTCAAAGAGAATCGCTCCCTCACGTCCAGCGTGCATGCTGTCTTCGGCTTCTGCAAGATTGAAGGTCAGCCAGGTCTTGCCTCGACCTCGTGCCAGTAATATATGGGGGGCTGCGCGCTGACTATAGGTGACACGCAACGAGGCCGGGCCGGGCGCCCGGTGCTGATTCCCAACGACCAGACTAACCAGCAGGCGCGGAGCTTTGGCCTGTTCCAGCCAGGCCTGCGGACAATCAATAGCGCTGGTTTGCCAAAGGTTATCGCGCAGGGCCGTGCTCTGCCCCTCGACCAGCGCCCATTTCAGAATGGGCAGGGGCAGGGTGAGAGGAATAGTATAGCTTGTATCCTCCTGGCCCAATTTGAGTAGCAGGTCGGCCCGTGAACACTCACCGGAAACCTGGATGCGATATCTGGGTTCCGCAGCAGCCTGGACTTGTATACCGGGAACCGTGCTCTCCAGTTGACTCTCTACGCTGGTGGTGAGCATGAATGTGAGAGCCGGTGCTTTGCCGTGTTCAGGTACGCGCACGCGGTCCTGCTCGCGGATCTGGATCTGCAAGCCTGGCACCAGCGCGACATGAAAGGTCATATCCCGTCCCAGGGGACCACGCAGGGCGATTTCAAACCTTCCCTGCTGTATGCTTTTGAGCGCTGGCTGCTCGTAAAGCGCCAGATGCAATTGAGTCAGGTCTTCCTTATTGATGCTATGATACTGCATCTCGGCCAGCGAGGACACCAGGAGTTGCTGGCGTGTTCCAGTGTACAGCACTGTGACAGCAATGCGCCAGCGCTCCGCCTCGATCTCAGGATCGCGCTGCGGTGGCAGGGGAATGAACAGATCTGGCAACTGGCCGGTAAAGATGCGGGGTTGCCCTGGCTGCGGCTCGACTTCTGCTATTTCCTGTCCCTGAAGATAGGGCAGGAAGAGCGCCAGATCCGGTTCGATCAGGAATTCCAGCTTGTCCAGTTTTACAGAAGTAGCAGAGCCGAGATCCC
>DASZXF010000938.1:0-3474 GCA_035546055.1 Ktedonobacteraceae bacterium | reverse complement strand
AATAATAAAATATGCATCTCCCTTTTGTCAAGCGTTCATAATACCCGGCCAGGGTTGTGTCATGTTCTTTTCTGAGGCAGGAGGGAAAGAACGCCCGGAGGCCGGGAACAGCATATATATACGCTGTTCCCGGCCTCCGGGCGCTCTTTCCCTGCTGCGTCAGAAAATCAGGCTTTGCCTTCGGACTTCTCCAGGTGTCCACCGAACTCAAAGCGCATCGCTGACATCAGTTTGTTGGCGAAATCGGCCTCGCCACGCGAAGCAAAACGCTCGTAGAGCGCTGCGGTCAGCACATGGGCGGGTACTCCTTCGTCAATGGCCGCCGAGATCGTCCACCGGCCCTCACCAGAGTCGGAAACGCGGCCTCCGAATTTGGACAGGACCGGGTCTTTGAGCAGCGCGCTGGCGGTCAGGTCAAGGAGCCAGGAGCCAATCACGCTGCCGCGCCGCCAGAGTTCCGCGATATCCGGCAGATTGAGGTCATAATGGTAATACTGCGGATTCGCCAGCGGGGCTGTTTCAGCATCAACCTGCTGCTGGGTTTTGCCAATATTCGCGTGTTCCAGAATATTCAGCCCCTCTGCATAGGCCGCCATGATGCCGTACTCAATGCCGTTGTGGACCATTTTGACAAAGTGGCCCGCGCCAGTGGGACCGCAATGCAGGTAGCCTTTCTCAGCGGTTCCTCCCCTGTCTTCGCGCCCTGGGGTGCGCGAGGCCGCGTCAATGCCAGGGGCGAGCGCCTCGAAAATCGGCGAGAGACGCTGTACTACCTCTGCTTCGCCGCCGATCATCAGACAATATCCCCGCTCCAGACCCCAGACACCGCCGCTGGTGCCGATGTCGAGGTAGTGAATACCTTTCGGCTTCAGCTCTTCTGCCCGGCGAATGTCGTCGTGATAATACGAGTTGCCTCCGTCGATCACGACATCGCCTGGTGAGAGCAGGGGAAGCAGATCGGCCAGGGTGGCATCGACCGAAGCGGCAGGGACCATCAGCCAGATGGCCCTGGGCGTACTCATCTGGCTCACGAGTTCCGCCAGCGAGGTCGTGCCCTGGGTAATGGCTTCCTCCTGCAAGGCGCTTTGCACCGTGCTCTCGCGGCGAGCCATGCCGATTACCGTATGTCCATGGCGCAGCAGACGCTTGGCCATAAATGCGCCCATGCGCCCGAGACCAACTAATCCAAGTTGCATGTTCATTTCCTTTCTTGATCAGCCCTTCGTCGTCAGAGCAGCATCGCCAGCCTTGCTCTCCTTTGCCAGCCACATCCTTCGCCGCCGGCTCTGTTTTCCCTCCCGGGCTGCCCGAGTCATTTCCTCGCGACATCCCGCAGGACAATCGGATATCCCGGCGAAAACCAGAAGGGGCATGGCGTGCTCGCTCTTTCTCCAGGTGCTTCAGACCATCATTGATATGTATCACTATAAAGTATACCTTTGCAAGCAAGAGTGCCATAGGATCTAATCTTGCCCGGCTAAGTGTCAGCTTGTCGCACATGTAGCCATGGCGCAGGGAAGCCTGACTTCGCTTCTCTATTCACCTTTTTTGATCGTTATGCTCTATCTTTCGGGACAGATTCCTGGTACAATGCGTTTGTTTTGATGAGAGTCATCGAGAAAGATGGAGAGTAGAGAGTAAGGTTTCGTCCCGGCATGAACATTCCTGCGCTGCGATTTTTTGCCTTTCCCCGGCGTCCGTCTGCTGTGCGCGACAGCGCTTGCCTGTGGTTTTTTTTGCTTTTGCTCCTTTCGCTGGCTGCCTGCGGTCAAAACGGAACGGTTGGACAGGGATCACTTTCTCCCCATGCATTTGCCCGCGCTGTTTCACGTCATTCAGCGATCAGCGCGCCAGTTCCTCCCGACCGCTATCAATCAGTGGTTCAGTTCAATCTGGCCTATGGGCCGTTGCCAGGTGAGCGCCTGGATCTCTGTACGCCCTGGCATGCGCCGGGGGTCCATCCCGGCGTGCTTCTCATCCATGGCGGCGGCTGGCAGAGCGGCGATAAGAGCTTTTTCCTGGCCATGTGCAAGAAACTTGCCACTCAGGGCTTTGTCGCGGCGACCATCAATTACCGCCTGGCGCCGCGCTTCACCTGGCCAGCGCAACTGGTCGACGCCCAGCTGGCGGTGCGCTGGCTGCGTGCGCACGCTCAGCAGGCGGGACTCGATCCCCGGCGGCTCTGTGCCTGGGGACAATCCGCTGGTGGACACCTGGCGGTGTTCCTTGGGACGCTGGCGACGATCCATCCTGGCGATGAGGCGCATCTGCTGGCTGACCAGTCCCCCGCTGTATCCTGCGTGGTTGATGCCTTTGGACCGATTGACCTGACCGCTCCCCTGGGCGTCACTGCCCGCCCGCTGGTGCTCCACCTGTTTGGTGGGGTGACCCTGCGGGAGAATCGCGCGCTGTACCGGGACGCCTCGCCCATTTTTGCGGTCTCATCCCACAGCGCGCCAACCCTGATTCTCCAGGGCACGCGGGATACGCTGGTCCTGCCAGGTCAGTCCCGCGAACTGCAGGCCGCGCTGCAAGACCACCATGTCCTGGTGGACTATCGCAGCTATAATGGCTCTCACAGCTACGCGGGACTCTCGCCACAGCGGGTCAGTGCCCTGCAAGCGCAGGTGATCGCCTTTCTCATCGCTCGGGAGCGCGCTTAACCAGAACCGGTTCGGGGACTTGTTTCACAGGTGAGGGGGTCACTGGTTTTCTGTTAAGCACCCGGTTGCCCAGCAGAATGCCCGGTCTTTCAATGCAACGATAGAAGAGGGCACAGAGAGGAAGCAGAACGAGGAACACGCTTGCCCACATGCACACGCTTTTCAGCAGCACATCTCCAGCTATGGGGAGAAGGGGAATGATTTGCAAGGTAAACTTGCTAAAGAACTTCTGATTCCACATGTAGAGGCCGTAGGAAATCTGGCCGATCCAGCGCATGAACGGCAGCTCAAAGAACCAGCGCAGCCCGGACGGTCCGAAGAGAATGGCCAGCACGCAGAGCGCGTAGCCAACGCCGGCCAATGGCTCTCCAAGCCAGGGATAGTAAGGGGTCAGGGGATTGAGAAAAGAAAAGCCAGTGAAAGGAGAAAGCTTGGCATTTCTCCAATTATTGGCCACCAGTTGCCAGGGAGCCAGGCAGATGAGCAGCAGGAAGCCAGCGCGCCAGATCCACATGCTCCAGCGCTGCAAAAGCGCCTTGCACGCCGCCCCGGCCTGCACATCTTGCGCGTAGGTATAACACAGGCTGACAGTCATGCCCAGCGCGAAGACTTCCAGGTACTTTCCCTGGATGCCAAAGGTAAAGAACAGGATCACATTGAGCGCCTGGCGCGACACAAGAAATGTCCATGTAGGATGGCGCAGGCAATACACGCCAAAGCCGCGCATGGCCAGAGAGAGGAGGATCAGGGCGCCGCAACACCCCAGGGCCACCTGGAGGCGCCGGCGTGGTTCCGCGAACTGGCTGCGTTT
>DASZXF010000937.1:0-11195 GCA_035546055.1 Ktedonobacteraceae bacterium | reverse complement strand
GCATCTCCAGGATGAACTTTTCTGGGAAACAGCCGCCCGCGCTGGCAAACGCGTCTGTGTGCTCAACCCTTTGCTCTCAACTCCGCAACCGCTCACGGGACTGACGCTGGTGCCCCCGACACCCTGTCCGGCGCAGGATATTCAGACGCCGCTCCCGACGCAGGGTACCCGGACACCGCTCCCGGCGGAGGCTTTTCCTGCGCTGCTGGATGAGCCGCTGATTCCTCCATCCAGCCAGCTCTTGACCTTCTGCACGACCTTGCAGGAACGCACAGAAAGGCAGGTTGGAACCGCGCTGGACCTGCTGGCACGCGAGCCCTGGGATCTTTTCTTCCTCCAGCTTGACGCTCTGGATCATGTTCAGCATTTTCTCTGGCGCTACAGCGATCCCGGCGACCCTATGTATCCAGGCAAAAATGAGCACGCCAACCGCATTCTGGAGTTTTACCAACTGTTCGACAAAATTGTGGGCCGCTTCCGGGCGGCCATTCAGGGCAGCGAGTGTGTACTGGGCGTGGTGAGCAGTCATGGCCATGAACGTCGCTGCGTCTATCGGCTGCACGTAAACGAGTGGCTACGCGAACAGCAATTTCTGCTCTCAGCGGATCAGGCCAGAGTACATAAAGGACGAGGAAAGCCCGGCTGGCTGGAGCAAACGCGCCTGCGGGATTGTTTCGCGTGGCTCGTGCAACGTTTACCCTGGGTTCAGGGCGGCGCCAGCAAACGCCACAGCATCGATCCGCAGCATACCATTGCTCAGCTCGTTGAACTGGCCAGCGCCACCAGTTCATACGGCGGCATTACGATCAACCGGGGACTGCTTGAACGCGAACAGCGCAACTATGACCTGGTTTGCGAGGCTATTGTGACCGGGCTTGAACGGCTCAGCTTAAAAGAAAACCCGGTCGTCAACTGGGCCAGAAGACGTGAGCAATGTTACCAGGGCAAATACCTTGAGCGCTATCCCGATATCCTTTTTGAATTGCGCGGTGACTTCGGCGTGGGGCGCAGCCTCTATACGCCGCTGATTATCCCCGATTCCACCCACCGCCTGATTTCGGGTACACATAGTTCACACGGCGTCTTTCTGCTCGAAAACTGGCCAGAAGAACTGGAGGTCTACGAAGATTTCCAGTATCCCTCGGTGATGGATGTCGCGCCAACCATCCTGCACCTGCTCAGCGTCGAGCACGCCGGCCTCGACGGCCAGGCGCTGGTGCAGCCACGCCAGGTCAGGCAGCTCATTTAAAAAGAGGGAGTAAAGAGGGAACATTGCAAAAATGCGTTTCACGCATTTTTGCAATGTTCCCTCTTTACTCCCTCTTTTTAAATGCTAATTTTTCTTTTTATCGGAGATAGTCCCTGGTTTGGCCGATTTCTCTGGTGCGAGCCCCAGTTTGCGCGGCACCGCTTCGGCCTTGTCCTCCTCCTCGTCTTCCTCTTCCTCAATGAGTTCCTCTTCGGCTTCTGGGAACTGCTCAGGATGGTTGGCACGCCAGTCTTGCCAGACCGTGACCAGCACCGCCTGAATCAGACCCGCCAGCGGAGAGCCAAGTACGGCCCCCCAGATGCCAAAGAGTTCCGCGCCCGCCAGCAGAGCAAAGAGCGAGACCGCCGGATGCACGCCGACCGCGCGCCCGACGATGCGCGGAGCCAGGATATCGCCCTCTACCACGTGGACCACGATAAAGTAGACCAGCACGATCAGAGCGATGATCCAGCCCTTACTCAAAGCCAGCAGCACGCAGAGGACGCCGGAAAGGATGGTGCCGATAATGGGCACAAATTCGAGGATAAACGCGATCACGCCCAGCAGGACGCCGTAGGGTACCTGTAAGATCGTCATGCCCACGCCGACGAAGACGCCCACCATGGTCGACATGATTAACTGGCCGCGAATATAACCGCCTATTACGCGCTCCAGGGTGTCCAGGAAAAAGTGGGTGCGTTCGCGTTGCATGATCGGCGCGTTACGGCGCAGCCAGCCAATTGCTCGCGGTCCGTCAAGCAAGAGATAGATACTCAGCACGGCCACGATAACGATATTGAGCATAAATTCGGCCACGCTGCTCAAAAAAGGCACGACGTTTGAGACTATGCCGGTGGCCTGATTTTCGATAACTTTCCCAATATCCTGCAATTGGGCCAGAGTGATGCCAAAGCGGGCGAAAAACTCGACAAGGGGAACGGCCTGCTGATGTCCCTGGGGAGTGAGAAAAGTCTTGATGGTGTCCGCCAGGGACGCCACCTGGCCAATCGTGGTATTGATGATGGCGTACAGTAATAAACTGATGCCGCTGAGGACGACCAGATAGACAATAATCACCGCCAGCACGCGCGGCATCACGCGCTGCAAAAGCTTGACAGCGGGGGTCAGGGCGAAGGCCAGCAGGGCCGCCACAGTGACCACCAGCAAAGAACGAACGATATAACCAGCCGCCCAGAGAATCAAACCGCCCAGAATTAACCAGGCCAGCACCGCGATGGGAATGTCACGCCTCCTGGCCCAGCGAGCCGCGTTCTGCATCTCCCGGTCCGACCGGCTCGTATGGAAGCGATTGCTATTGATCATTGAAACCCTGCTTTTCCGCCAGAAAATATTCCAGCCAAAATAGTATACAAAAAGTCCTCTTCATCTAAACACTCTCAAACCACCCAATTGAAAGACGATTTGCACCGACCAAAACAACGTATGTCTGGGGCAGTATTTCCACCGAGGGCAAAAAAAAAGGAAGAGAGGTTTGAACCTCTCTTCCAGGGCTGGAGTGCAGGGATTCGAACCCCAATTGGCCGATCCAGAGTCGGCAGTCCTACCATTGAACGACACTCCAATGCTGTTCGCGAGATGTATAATACTCTATCAGTTAGAGGTTGTCAACCCCTTTTCGCCATGTTTTTTGGCGAAACGCCAGCCAGCATCAAAGATTTGTCTATTCTGATCGGCCAGGTGGGGCAGACGCAGTTCGATGGCTTCCTCTAGCGCGGGACGTGGCAGCAGTTCTGTAGCTCCACACAGGACACCCAGCATGGCCATATTAACGCGCCCGGCCTGCCAGGTCTGCTCATGCGTGTAGAGGTCGCGCGGCAGTTGCTCAGGCACAAAGAGGCTGCTGACGCCCCGTTGCGCCAGTGTACGCTCGATCTCTGCCTGCGAGGGATAGGGCACACCGGCGACACCGGCGGCGACGGGCAGGCGGCGGTAGCTATTGACGAAAGCGCGCGCGCCTCGCCGGGCCATGGGCAAAGCGCGCAGCACTTCGCTCATCTCCAGCGTGAGGAGGATATCGGCCTCTCCGGCGGGAATGGCGGGACTGCTGCACGCTCCCAGTCTGACATGGCAAACGCCAGTTCCGCCCAGACGCGCCAGGCTCACGCGCGAGAGCACGCGCACCTCCCTGTCAGCGATCTCCGCCGCCAGGGCCAGCATCTCCATCATGGTCAGCGCGCCCTGTCCGCCGATGCCAATGATGACAAGATTGGTAATCTGCTGTTCAATCATCTCTCAACCTCTCCTGACTCATCCATTAATCCTGCAGGCCCGGACGCGCGATCAGGGCAGCGGCGGAGGTCGGTTCATCCGGCTCCAGCGGCTTGATGGCCTCGAACGGACAGGCGGCAGCGCACAGACCGCAGGAGACACAGGTGGCGGTGTCAATGCTCAGGCGAGGCCGCAGATCGTCGAGGGAGAGCAGTACCGAAGGACAGCCGACCTTGTGATAGCAGGGAGTGTCCTCACAGCCGCGCCCGGCCAGGCAGACCTCCTGATCGATCTGTACGGGCCGGGGCTGAATTAGAACGCCCTGAGTGGTACAGGGAGCTTCGGCGATGACCACCGCCACGCCTGGATACTGAACAGCCTCGCGCAGAGTCTCAATCATCTCCTCCAGTTGATAGGGATTGAGGCGTTTTACATACTCAACCCCGCAGCCACGCGCCAGCAGAGCGATATCGGCCCGCGCGCTCGGCTCTCCGCTGGCTCGTCGCCCGCTGCCCGCGTCCGGCTGCATACCCGTCATGGCGCTGCGGCTGTTGTCCAGAATGAGCAGCGTCAGATTGACGCCCGCCTGAACGGCGTTGAGCAGGCCCGCGATACCATTATGATAAAACGTGCCATCGCCCATAGCCGCCAGCACAGGCCGCTCAATTCCCGCCTGCTTCAAGCCCTGGGCGATACCAGGACTGGCGCCCATCGAAACTTCGGTCCAGCAGGTATCCAGGGGCGCGTTCATGCCAATAATGGTGCAGCCGATATCCCCGGTCGTGATTACTTCATCGTGAGCAAAGCCCAGGCGTTCAAGCGCCTGGTTGAGCGCGTAATAGCTCATGCGATGCGGACAACCAGGACAAAATTCGAGGGTGCGCGCCAGGGGCAGAAGCTCCTGCGCGGGAAGAGGCGCGGGCTTGAGCGTAGCCTTTTCCTGGCGTGGCGCCGCTGCTCTATCCAGCAAAAGATCCAGGGCATGTCTGACCAGTTCAACGCTGTAATCCCCCACGCGCGGCAGACCATCGCGGCGCTTGCCAATAACCCTGGTACGCTGGCCCATCTCCGCCAGTTCCGCCAGCACCTCGGTTTCGATCAGCGGCTCCAACTCTTCCAGCACCAGCACGCGCCGCAAACCGCTGAGAAACTCGCGCAAGAGTTGACGCGGCAGAGGATGAAGCTGCCCCAGTTTCAAAACCGCGATCTCCCCGCCCAGTTCTGGAGTACGCCTGAGCAATTCTTCCAGATACGTAAAGCTCACGCCCGCCACGATCACACCCAGGCGCGCTTTACCACCTGTCGGCAGCGTGACGCGATTGACAGCTGGAGATTGCGCGCACAGCTCGCCCGCGCGCTCCAGGCGCGCCAGGGCATCGGCGTGCTGCTCCAGGCACCACTGAGGCGTAGCTTTGGTGAATTTACGTACATCACGCGGAAAAGACGCGGCCCGACTGGCTGGCCGTTGCTCTATCTTGTTGACTTTGAGCGTAGTAATTGCATTGGCCACAGCGGTAGTCGAGAGCAGGAAGACCGGCGCGCCGGTCTGCTCGGAGATCTGGAAAGCGCGCAAAGCCAGCACATAGGCATCTTCCGGGCTGGCCGGCATCAACAGCGGCAGCGTAGCCAGGCGCGCGTAATGGCGGGAATCCTGCTCCACCATGCCATAATATGTTCCCACATCATCTACCGCGTAAATCACCAGCGCGCCCCGCACGCCGCTATGCGCAATAGAGAGCAGCGAATCGGCCATCACATTGATGCCGGACATCTTCATCGTCACCAGGCTGCGCTTGCCAGCCCAGGCCGCGCCAGCCGCGACCTCCAGCGCAACCTTCTCATTCACGCTCCATTCAATCGTCATCTGATGAGCATCGGCCAGAGGTAAAAGGGCAGTAATCGTCTTCGTGCTGGGGTTGCCAGGATAGCCAGTCACCACATCAACGCCCGCCTCCAGAGCCGCCCGTGCCACCGCTTCATCCCCGGTCAGAAACAGCCGTTTCCCAGGCGTGGTCAGAAAGTTCACCTTGGATCTCCATTATGTCAGGCGGACCAACTCCGCGTGTCTTGTCAATAAGCCATTCACAATAGAAACGAACGAGAAAGGATGAAGGAACGGATGGTTTGCCGGATACATTGCCGTACAGGGCATTTACGGCATACAATAGTTGCTGGATGATCTATGATGATTCCACGGCGAAGATTCTTCGTCTCCATTTCCATAGACTGAAAGAGAGGATATACTCATGCGCAGTAAGATTACTGTGATTGGGGCGGGTTTTGTGGGCAGTACGCTCGTCCAGCGCCTGGCTGAGCGCGACTACGCCGACGTAGTGATGTATGACATCGTGCCAAACATGCCACAGGGCAAAGCGCTCGATATGATGGAAGCTGGCCCCGTCCTGGGCTTTGATACACTGGTGACAGGCACCAATGATTACGCGGATACTACCAATTCTGACATCGTGGTGATTACATCCGGCTTCCCGCGCAAACCAGGCATGTCGCGCGACGATCTGTTGAAGAAAAATCAGGAGATCATCACCGAAGTTACGCAGCAGGTGGTCAAACACTCGCCCAACGCCATCATCATTATGGTCTCCAATCCCCTGGACGCCATGGCTCAACTGGCCCTCAAGATCAGCGGCTTCCCCCGCGAACGCCTGATCGGCATGGCGGGCGTGCTCGATACCGCGCGCTTCCGTACTTTCATCGCCCAGGAAGTCGGCGCCTCGGTGCGCGATGTCCAGGCCTACGTACTGGGTGGTCACGGCGACACCATGGTTCCCCTGTCGCGCATGTGTACCGTCGCCGGCGTACCTATCTCGAAATTGATCTCCGCTGAGCGCATTGAGCAAATCGTCCAGCGCACCCGCGACGGCGGCGCCGAAATCGTCAAACTGCTCGGCACCGGCAGCGCCTACTTCGCGCCCTCGGCCTCCGTCCTGCAAATGGTCGATTCTATTTTGCTCGACAAAAAAATGATCGTGCCCACCACCGTCTACCTCCAGGGTGAATACGGCATCAACGGCCTCTACATCGGCGTCCCCGCTCAACTCGGCGCCAGAGGCCTGGAAAAGGTCATCGAAGTCGAACTCACCGAGAGCGAGCAGGCCGCCCTCAAAAAATCCGCCGCCGCAGTTCAAGAACTGGTCAACGTCATGGGCATCTAGCCCCAAAAAGACACAAGAAACAGCAAGCCGATCCGAGCCGCAACGGCCTGGATCGGCTTTTCTCTTATTTCCCTGGTCCCAAAGAGGCATCTCCTCTATCTCATCTCCTACCAGAGAAATTTCTGAAAATAGCCCAATACAAGCAAGCTATATTACAGCTATCGCAACATAGATTGCAAAGATGCTAAAATCTTCAATTACCAAATAAGTTCTTTCAATTTAGTTTTGCTTGACATTCTCACATAAACGCATTACAATTTGCACATCAGTAAATGCAGAAGGGAAGAAAATTGTAGTGCCAGATCACGTAGGCAAACAAACGCACCACCCTGAAGAACAGCAGACGGAGAATGAGAAGCCAACAACAGAGGCTCAAAAACAGATATACGATAATGTTATTAAACGGCTTATTGAAGGGCAATTTCAGAAGATCATCCCTCTGCTTTTCTCATCGTTAGAGCCTGTTGTGCTGCGAGAATTGACTATTGAAGCGCTTCTGCCACCACGCCGCATGGATCGAGTATATCTTGTACAAACGGCATCCGGCAAAGCCATTTTGCATATTGAAATCGAAATGGCACCCAGAGGACGCGGCAAGATCAGTCGCCGTATTCTGGTCTATCACTCACTTTTACTTGAAAAATACAATCACAAAGAAGAGGATGTTCCTGTTATTACGCTCGTGCTCTATCCTTTTGAGACACCGGGCGGCGAACCGCTGTTGCAAGAAACATTTGGTGATGAAGAAATTCTACATTTCTCGTATCGAGAGCTGTCCTTGCGAACACTTAATGCATCCACCTTTATACAAGCACGTCCCATCCCCTTATACGGCCTGCTGCCAGCAATGGGGGGAATAACTCTGGAGGTACTCATGACTGCCATTGACGATATGATACAATATTTTGAAGGAGACCATGAGCGTCTTGTAGACGAACTTCTTTGTTTTAAAGCCCTATTGAATCGAGCCAGACCCTTAGCGGAAGCCGAGATGGAGCAAGTATTAAGGAGGATTCGCATGTATGATCCTTTGCTAGAAGAAGATCCCTGGGTTCAAGAATACGGTCAGCGGCGTGAAGCACAAGGGGAAGCGAAGGGGAAAACTGAGGGTATCCGCCACAGTATCGAAAAAATACTACAGCTTCGTTTCCCAGAGTTGCAGGAGCCAGTCATGGAGCGTATACGCCAGGTGCAGGATCTTAGCGTACTAGAGCAAATGCTGGTGACTCTCATTATTACTCAAGACGATACTTTACTAAAGAATTACCTCAAAAGCTTAACTCTTAGCGGAAGCCGAGATGGAGCAGGTGTTAAGGAGGATTCGCATGTGTGATCCTTTGCTAGAAGCAAGATCCCTGGGTTCAAGAATACGGTTAGCGGCGTGAAGCACAGGGGAAAGCGAAGGGGAGGATAGAAAGTATTCGCCATAGTATCGAAAAACTTATACAAATCCGCTTTCCCGATTTGCAAGAGCCGGTCATGGAGCGTGTGCGGAAGATGCAAAATTTGACGGGATTGGAGCAAGTACTGATTAATATCATCATTACACGAAATGAACTCTGGCAAAGAATTATCTACAAAATCTGTAAATCCTTGTAAAAAGACAGAGAGAATGGTCCGCCGGGCAATGGCAAACCATTCTCTCTACAATGGGAAAGAGAAGTGCTCTCTCTCTTTTAAGCCTCCTCTTCATCTTCCTCGGACTTTGCACCTTTCCTGGCATCCTTTCCGGCGATGACGATGATGTATTCGCCTTTGAGTTTGCCCTGGCTGGCTGCTTCAAGTAAAGAGGTGAGGGTGCCGCGTCTGACTGACTCGAACATTTTGGTGAGTTCGCTGGCCAGGGCGGCTTCGCGGTCGCCGAAGACGGCAAGGGCATCGCGCAGGAAGGCTTCGATGCGATAAGGGCTTTCGTAGAAGATGAGGGTATGGGGCGCGTGCTGGTCGATTTCGAGGAAGCGACGGCGCGCTCCCGGCTTGCGCGGTGGGAAGCCGCGAAAGGTGAAGCTGTGGACCGGCAGACCGGAGAGCACCAGGGCCATGACAAAGGCGGTCGGGCCAGGAATCATGGTGACTGCGAGGCCGGCTTGAATGGCGCGACGTACCAGCGTGAAGCCGGGATCGGCGATGCCGGGCGTGCCGGCGTCCGTCACCAGCGCGACCGAGTTGCCCTGCCTGAGCAGGTCTTCAATGCGCCGACCAGCCTGATCTTCGTTATGCTCGTGAAAAGCGATCTGTGGTTTGGAAATCTCGAAATGCTTGAGTAGCATACCCGTCTTACGCGTGTCTTCGCTGGCGACATAATCGACCTCGCGCAAGGTGGTCAGCGCGCGCAGGGTGATATCCTGCAAATTACCAATCGGTGTCGCCACCAGATATAACATGTTTTCTTCCTCCACTCTTCATCTATGAATCCTCCCCGATTCTTTGAACACTGGCCAGCCATTTTTGACTGCTCGCCGCCCTGCTCATCAAAAAGCAGAAGCAGGGGCCGAGGCGGAGGTCGTGTCCGCCGCCTCGCCCCTGCTTCTGCTTTTTGATGAGCAGGGCGCCACCACGCGCCGGGTGCTGATCTCGAAAAATCAGGGAAGCCTCATAAGCTATTTACTACTGGCGCGTACCGTAGCTAATTTCTCTAGCAACTCGGGGCGCTTGACCTTGAGGGTATGCGTGCGGGGAAAATCCGTCTCTGGCCAGATGGTAAAGCCGCGAATCTGCTGGTGTGAGGCCAGTTGTTTATTCGCCTGCTGAATAGCCGCTTTAGCCTGCTCGGGATTATCCATCAGTAGAACAGCATGGACACTCTGCTCCTGGGAGTTGCCGTTTTCTGGCATGCCAATCACCACGGCGTCCTTGATAGCCACATTGGTCAGCAGCACATTCTCCACATCTTCTGGATAGACATTCAAACCATTGGGCAGGACGATCAGGTTTTTCTTGCGCCCCTTGATGTAGAGAAAACCGCGCTCGTCCAGATAGCCCAGGTCGCCGGTCGAGTACCAGCCATCGTGAAAGGCCGCCGCCGTAGCTTCGGGGTTTTTCCAGTAGCCCAGGGCCACGTTCGCGCCATGCACCTGAATTTCGCCATCCTCGGCGATGCGGATCTGCTGACCCGGCAGCGATTTGCCGGCGGTACCGTAAACGTGCTCGCGATAGGGCGTGACAGAGACGACGGGAGCGCATTCGGTTGTGCCATACCCCTGCATGATGCGAAAGCCCATGTTCTCCCAGCGCTCGGCCAGTTTGGGCGGCAAATAGGCGCCGCCGCTGATAAAAAATTTGAAGTGGCCACCAAAACGCTTATGCACCGAGGTAAAAAGCCGACGCCTCCAGCTAAAGGGCAAAGAGGGCGCAAGACGGTGCAGGAATTCAAATGCCTTCTCTTTTTTCTGGCGGCGTACTTCGCGCTCAATTCCATGCAAAAACAGTTGAAGCGCCTGGGGAACCAGAACCATCAGGGTCACGCCCTGCGATCCCAGCAGCCGTAGCAGCGTGTCCGGGACCAGGGAGCGCGCGTAAAGCACGCTTGATCCTCGCGAAAGAATGGCGATATCAATGGTGGCCTCGAACATATGGCTGAGGGGCAGAATCGAGAGCGCGCGATCATTTTCGCGAATATCAACTACCCCCAGTGCGGCCTGCGCATTGCTGGCAATGTTGCCATGGCTCAGCATCACCCCTTTCGGCTGACCGGTGGTGCCCGAGGTAAAAACCAGTTCGGCCAGGTCATGCGCTCCTACTTCTGGCAACTGACTCCGGTCCAGTTCGCCCGCTGGCAGAGCATCGATATCGATCAGCGGAACTGGCGGATTGCCCAACTCCTGATACTGCTTTGAGCTTGTAATCAGATACTTCGCCTCGGTCGTCTGAGCGATGCGGGTCAGAAAATCTTCTTTACTGCTCACATCCAGCGGCACCACCACAGCCCCTACCAGTAAACTGCCCAGGTAAGCAACCATCCAGTTGATGCGACTGGCCGACCAGATCAGCAGCCGCTCACCTTTGCTCACCTGCTGCTGCTGAAGATAGCCGGCGAATTGCTCGGCCTGTTGCTGAAGCTGGACATAAGTCAGGGTCGTCAACTCGCCTTTGTTTTTACCTGACTCCTCCGCTGGCTCAAGCAGCGCTGGCCGATCAGGGAAACGCTTCACTGCGTTCGCAAATAATACAGTAATAGTGTCCACGCAACTCTCTTCCTGTGGAACAAGGCCGGAAGCCTGGCGCTCCTGGCCGCAGACAAACAATCAAGCATGAGAACGATTGATTAATATTGTACCTTATATCACTCTTCTTCGTAGCTGTGAAGAGGCCTGTCTTCCCCAGAATATCTCCAGCGAGGCAAAGCCTGCTATAATAACAGCAAAAAAGTAGGGAGTTTATCAGTTATGTCAAATCAATCGGAGCAGGAACATCCCCGGCCAGTTCGCCTGACCCATCTCGATGAAAGCGGCAATATCCAGATGGTGGATGTCACGGAGCGGCCTGAGACGGAGCGCGGGGCCATCGCCAGGGCGAGAGTACGCATGGCCCCACAGACAGTCAGG
>DASZXF010000936.1:0-5661 GCA_035546055.1 Ktedonobacteraceae bacterium | reverse complement strand
TATGCTATCCTATGACGCAGACAGGAATGTGCTTGTTTTTCCTGATGATGCGGTGTATTCTCGACAATATGCCAGTGCTTTGTTTTAGTTCAGATCGGTGTAGGTGAATGGCTAAGAAACTTGTTATCGTAGAGTCGCCCGCAAAGGCCAAGACAATTGAAAAATTTTTAGGACGCGACTTTGAAGTGCGCGCCTCGATGGGCCACATTATTGACCTCCCCAAGAAGGGTCTTGGAGTCAATACCCGCAAGGATTTTACGCCGCAGTATGAAGTGATCGAGAAGAAGGATAAGCTGATCGATGAACTGAAAGCTGCCTCCAGCCGGGCTGAGGAGGTCTATCTGGCGCCTGACCCTGACCGCGAAGGGGAGTTTATTGCCTGGTCTTTAAAGGAGACGCTGGGCCTGAAAAATCCGCACCGCGCTGTCTTTAACGAAATCACCAAAGGGGCGGTTCAACAGGCCATCAAGAGGCCGCGTGAGATTGACGAGGATCTGTTCAATGCTCAGCAGGCGCGCCGCGTACTGGATCGCCTGGTGGGCTACAAAATCAGTCCGCTGCTCTGGCGGCGCATCCAGTCGGGCACCAGCGCGGGCCGGGTGCAGTCGGTGGCGCTGCGCCTGATCTGTGATCGCGAGGCCGAGATTCGCGCCTTTAAACCAGAGGAATACTGGAGCATTACGGCCTTGCTCAGTCAGCAGAAGGCGCTGGAACGCTTTGAGGCCACGCTGATCTCACGCTTGAAGGATATCGCCCTCCTCAACAGCGATGAGAACGCGAGCGGCAGCGAGGAGGCCGGAGAGACGCCTGCTGGCGAAAAGGCGAGCGAACAGAGTAACGCGGAGAAGAATGGCAACGGGGCGAAGAAGGCGCAGAACGGCAAAGGCCGTATCAAGATCAGCTCGCAGGCGGAGGCGGAGGCGATTCTGGCCGATTTGCGGGACGCGGTGTACACGGTGCATAAGGTGGAGGAGAAGGAGCAGCGCCGCCAGCCACCGCTGCCTTATACCACCAGTACCTTGCAGCAGGACGCTTCGTCGCGCCTCTACTTCAAGCCCAAGAGGACGATGAGCCTGGCGCAGCAACTCTACGAGGGCATTGAGCTGGGCGCGCGCGGACACCAGGGCTTGATTACTTACATGCGTACCGACTCGACGCGCATTTCGGAGGAGGCGCAGGCGCGGGTGAAGGCCTATATTGGCGAGGAGCATGGTCAGCCCTATGTCGGTCAGGGGCGCACCGGCAAGGCCAAAGCCACCACCCAGGACGCCCACGAGGCTATTCGTCCGACCGATGTGGCGCTGACTCCGCAGATCGTCAAGCCGCATCTCTCGTCGGATCAATTCAAGCTCTACAATCTGATCTGGCGGCGCTTTGTGGCGAGCTTTATGACGGCGGCGGTCTTCGATACTGTACGGGTGGATATTGTAGCCGGGCAGTACGTTTTCCGCGCCACCGGCTCGCATTTGAAGTTCGCGGGCTTTTACGCCGTCTGGCCGCGCGAAGAAGATGAACGCAATCTGCCGCGCTTGCAAGCCGGCGAGGTGCTGGATCTGCACCAGCTCAAGCCTGAGCAGCATTTCACCCAGCCACCTCCGCGTTTCACCGAGGCCAGCCTGATTAAAGAACTGGAGGAACAGGGCATCGGGCGACCAAGTACCTATGTGCCAATCCTCAGCACCATTCAGGATCGCGGCTACGTGGACCAGGACCAGCGGCGCTTCGTGGCGACCTGGCTGGGCGAGACGGTCAACGAGGTCATGAATAAACACTTCCCGGATATCGTGGACACCGGCTTTACCGCTGAAATGGAGCGCAAGCTTGACGCGGTGGAAGAGGGCCGCCAGTCCTGGAAGGAGTTTCTGCGCGGCTTCTATGGCGACTTCAAGGTGACCATGGAAAAGGCCGAGGCAGAGATGAACCGGGTGCAGAAGCCGGTAGAGGAGATGGACGAAACCTGTCCCGACTGCGGACGCAATCTGGTCATTCGCACGGGACGCTTCGGGCGCTTCATCTCCTGTTCAGGCTTCCCCGAATGCCGCTATCGGCGCTCGGTGGTCAGCAAGACCGGCGCGCTCTGTCCTAACTGCGGCGGCGATCTGGTTGAGCGTAAAACGCGCCAGAAGAAGCGCATTTTCTACGGCTGCAATAACTTCCCGACCTGCAATTTCGCCATCTGGGAAAAGCCCGTACCCGAACTCTGCCCGAACTGCCACGGTCTGATGGTCATTCCCAAGCCTGGCCAGGAAGCGGTCTGCTACAACGAGGTCATTCTGCCGCAGCGCAGCACCGAGGAAAAGCCTCACCAGGACGGCGCGGCCAGCAGCGCACGCCGCACCACCACGCGCGCCAGAAAGACCGCCGAGGAGGCAAGTGGCGAGCAGGAGGGCGTGGTCAGCGCCTCCGGTAAAGCCACCAGAAAAACCGCCACCACGCGCGCCAGAACCGCCTCTTCGTCCACCACGAGAAAGGCCGCCACGGCGAAAAAGACCTCCACGGCCCGCAAAACCACCTCGACAACGAAAAAAGCCTCGGCCAGTCCGCGAACCAGCGAGGCGTAAACGCCGAAGCACGCCGAAACCTGGCCTGCGGCGCTCCCCCGGGAGCCAGAGAGCACACCACAGGCAAAGGTTGCGGCGTGCTCTCTGGCCGCATGAAGCGGCTTCAGCTCGTCTATCTGCCCGCCGCAGGCTATCAAACGTTTGATCGACTGGCAAAGGAACCCTCTCTTTGTGCTATAATCAAAAATAGTTTCAGCAAATTCACTGAGCACAGCTTCGCGTATTTGGAGGATTTCATGTCGCACACAGTCACGCTTATCTCTGGCGACGGAACCGGGCCGGAGATTACAGAAGCGACTCGACGCGTACTTGAGGCCACCGGGCTGGAGTTCATCTGGGATGTGCAAGCGGCGGGCGCGGAAACGTTGGAGAAGTGTGGAACTATTCTCCCCGACGCGGTGATCGAATCGATCAAACGCACCGGTGTGGCGTTAAAAGGCCCGATCACAACTCCCATCGGCAAAGGTGTACGCAGCGCCAATGTCTCGCTGCGCAAAAAACTTGATCTTTACGCCAACGTGCGACCGGCGAAAACCTACCAGGGTTTGCGCTCTCGCTATGAACATGTCGATATGATTATTGTGCGCGAGAATACGGAGGATCTCTACGCAGGTGTGGAGTTCCAGCGCGGCACCTCGGAGCAAGAGGAAATCCTTGAGACAATCGCTCGTACTACCGGTACGCGCCTGGATGCGGATTCGGCCATCAGTATTAAATATATTTCTGTCGTGGCCAGCCGCAGGATTGTCAAGTTTGCCTTTGACTACGCCCGTGCCAATGGCCGCCGCAAGGTGACGGCGGTCCATAAGGCCAATATTATGCGCTATTCGGACGGCCTCTTTCTGGCAATCGCCCACGAGGTTGCCAGAGAATACTCCGATATTCAATTCGAGGATCGGATCGTCGATAATATGTGCATGCAACTGGTGCAAAAGCCTGAACTGTACGATGTACTGGTCATGCCCAATCTCTATGGGGATATCATTTCTGACCTTTCGGCAGGCCTGATCGGTGGTCTGGGGGTGGCTCCGGGGGCGAATATCGGCAATCATTACGCCGTGTTCGAGCCGGTGCATGGTAGCGCTCCAAAGTATGCCGGGCAGAACAAGGTGAATCCTATGGCGATGATGTTTTCGGGCGTTCTGATGCTGCGCCACCTCGGCGAACGCGAGGCGGCCTATCGTCTGGAGAGCGCGCTGTCTTCGATTATCGCCGAGGGGAAATATGTGACCTACGACCTCAAGCCTCGCCCTGATGATCCTACCTCTGTCGGAACTTCGCAGGTGGCGGACGCTGTTATTGAACGCATGCGGCGTTTCTAGACCTGAGTTAGCCAGATCAAATGTTCGGAGCCAGCCGTTGACGGGCCGCGAACATTTGACCCGGCTCTTCTCTTAATGCTTCTCTCCGCTCTGGCTATGCAGCGTCAAACACGGCGAGGCATAATCTACGGCTGGTGCATGGTTTACGGCAGGTTTTGCAGTGGATTCTCCGGGTCAAAGGTATCTGAGCCAGGTGACCTGGTGGGAACTGGCGTGGGCTGCTGCTCTGGCTGAGTATACGCGGGCGGTGCGTAGTAATGGCGACGACTATGCCTCTGCGTGTTCTGCGCGTTCCGGGTATCCTGGGTATTTTGAGCGCTCTGTGTGTCCTGACCAGCGTCGGCGCTATTCGGCAGAACCGGATTTTGCAGAATAATGGGCACAATATAGGGTATGGAGGTGGGACGCGCGGTCGGAGCTGGCGCTGGCTGAGCAGCCGATGGCTGCGCGGGGCTGGCCCGGGGCACGCTGACCGCCAGACCGGACCATTTATTGCCGCTGGTGGTGATCAGAAATGAGAGAATGCAAATACACCCGAACAGGAGCAAGAAGGTACAGGTAGAGCGCAGGAACTGCTTCCAGAGTCCACTTGTCCACACAACCATCAAGGTATCTATCATATTTCCCCCTTTTTACCAAAGAATATCTACCTGCCAGGCAGTTTAGAGAGCGAAACGGTGCGCAACTGGCTGAGCTTACGATCATGCAGGTGAACGGTGCGATCATCATCGTCATGCTTTCCCTGCAGCGGCTGAGATGAGTCATCCGCGCACGCGCCCCCGGTCTCTGGCCGGGTTTGACTCGTGGACCCGCGCGCCTCTTCCTCCAGCGCTTCAGCCTGGCCCGGGCGTAATCTCCGCTTTGTCTTGACCGTCTCCTCTGAAAGAGAGGTCTGCTCGGCTCTCTTACCCTCCGCTTCCCGCGTCGGCGGAGAAAACTCTTGTGTGGAAAGCTGCGCAATTTCGCCCCGGGCAGGCCTCATAGTCTGCGTAGGTACCTCATCCGGGGTATATTTTCGCCCTATCGACTCGAATTCTTGTGTCGGACTCTGCGCTATGTCAGACGATTTCTCCGTCAACACAAACTCCTGCGTTGGACTCTGCGCGATATTGGACGATTTCTCAATCAGCGCAAATTCCTGTGTTGGACTCTGCGCTATGTCAGGCGATTTCTCAATCAGCGCAACCTCCTGCGTCGGCTTCTGCGCGATATCGCCAGAGGGCGGCTGTGGCAAGACAAATTCTTGCGTTGGGCTCTGCGCTATGTCGTCAGAAGGCGGCTCGGCCAGAGCAAACTCCCGCGTCGGCTGCTGCGCCACATCGGCTGAGGGCGGCTGTCCTGGCGCGAACTCCTGCGTCGGCTGCTGCACTATGTCGGCTGAGCGCGGCGTATTGCTTCTGATCAGTTCAAGGGGCGCGGGTGCCTCTCTGGCTGGCTGCTTTTCGTCCGCTTGAGCGGGCTGCTCATCCAGATCTATCGTCTCGGCCTCTACGACTCTGGCGGTGGCACGCCTGGCCAGCAGAGGCACAGTGGGATTTTCGGCCAGCGCTTGCTTCTTCATTGCTGGCGGCTTGATGGCCTGGCGTTTGGCGGTCATGTGCAGACCGGGTACGGCGGCCACGGCGAGGGTTGGCGGCTCCTGGCGCCCGCGCCGGGCGATGAAGGACAGCAGTTCGATGCGGCTGGCCCATTCCTGGGGATGTTCCAGTTCGATGATGATCCGCCTGAACTGGCCTTCGATGTGCAGGGCAACCGCGCTGTGCAGCAGCGAAACATAC
>DASZXF010000935.1:0-2807 GCA_035546055.1 Ktedonobacteraceae bacterium | reverse complement strand
GCTCAGATTGTCGTCGATGTGGCAAATTCGCCTTCATTTGAGGACCAGGCGGTGTTGACGTTTTTTGAGACAGCGGGTCGCAATCTGCTTGCCGCAGAAGCGGTTGCTGGCGTCAGACATCACGTTGCCCTTTCGGTTGTGGGGTGCGACCGTCTTCCCGAGAGTGGCTATTTGCGTGCGAAGGTCGCTCAAGAAGCCCTGATCAAAGCTTCTGGGATTCCCTATACCATTCTTCGCGCCACGCAGTTCTTCGAGTTTGTTGGTGCCATCGCCCAATCGGCCAGCGATGGACAGACTATTCGCCTGTCGCCTGCCCTCTTTCAACCCATCTTCTCGGAAGACGTTGTTGCCGCCCTGGCCGATGTGACACTTGCTGCGCCTGTGAATGGGATTGTTGAAGTGGCCGGTCCTGAAAAGATCCGTCTCGACGAACTCGTGAGCAGCTATTTGCGTGCGCACAACGACACCCGCCAGGTAATCTCAGACATCCATGCTCGCTACTTCGGCACAGAGTTAGATGATCAATCGCTTACTGCGGGCGACGGCGCGCGGATCGCTCCGACGCGCTTCGAGGATTGGCTCAATCGCTCCGTGGCTCAAAGGTGAGTCGCGAAGAGAATGATCCCGTCTGGTGGTCAGCTCCCATATCGGCGAAAGAGGACCGCTGGTGCTCTTTGGTGAAAAGCATACAATCTGGTACCCGGGCACCTGGCTTCAGCGGTTCTCACATGGGGTTGTCTGCTTTCATGTGAGAACCCGCTGGAGGGAAGCGTGGCGCCAGGAGCGCTCTGTTTAGCTGGATGCGATGGTGCGGCGGTAAGTCTCCCAGGTGTGTCGTAACAGGTCCATATCCTCTGGTCCCAGTGGCTCATTGGAGGCCGCGATGGACCAGAGATAATATGTATCAGGGATGCCAAGCTGTGGTTGCATCTGGAGATACTGACGCCACGCCGCTTTACTGACCATCAGATCATTATCCGTATCAATCAACCAGTCTGGATTGCAGACGTGCGCGAGACAGGCCCGATTCTGCATAATGTCAAGGACATCTGCCGAGTTCCCATCCAGGTCATTCAGACGCAAGATGTCCACCACGTCAGCAAAAGAGGGATTGGCGGTATGGGCGATCAGGACACTCTCTGGTTTGGCCGCCTTGATTGCCTGATAGATTGTCTCCAGCGACTTCTTCAAGAGTTCGACGCCCCAGAGAGGGCTGTGTGTCTGGATCAACTCGTGCCGTCCATTGCCAAGCGGCGGATAGTGATAGCGTTCGTTCTCTTCATCCATCAGCGCCCAGCTCGTGGCCAGGTAGCAGCGAAAGCGCCCGCGTTCAGTCGGCATATGCTGGGTAAAGTCGATTTTGAGTCCATCGGCATTTAAACAGCCGGCGTCAGCAGAAATCATGCGATAGAGTTCGCGGGCAAGGCGGTCCTGGTAAACCGGGGAGGTGGGATCAGCGGCGACAATCCGTCCGCCCAGCGTCATACAGGCTTCCTCTGGCAAACCTTCGGCCAGGAAGGGCGCGTACCACAGCAGGACTTTTCTCCCCGCCTCGTGTTGCTCATCAATAAACTGGCGCATATCCCGCCACTTCTTGCGGGATGGCTGGGCCAGGGCATCCTGCTCGGCCCACTTGAAATCGATAATCAAAGTCCCCGGGTGCAGTTGTTGCTCTTCCAGGTAGGCGACATACTGCCGATAGATAGTCTCCGTCGCGTAATCGCCCACATTCAAAAACGTCCCGTTTTCTGATCCGGCGTGGTCCTGTCGATAGTCCGCTCGCTGCTGTCCCCAGCCACAAAAGATAGGCTCGCGCCACCAGGCAGGAATAGATTTGGGCGTGCGCTGAACATATCCCTGCTCGACCAGCCCGGCGATATAGGAGGCCAGGGCCGCGTTTTCCTCCGTCGCTCCGAAGCCAAAAACCAGGCCAGGGGTTTCAAAAGCTCCGCTGATGCGGGTATGGCCTTCGTAGGTCAACTGGAGATGAAAGGTCGGGCGCTGCTCCGGCGTCTGCTGGCCGCAATAATCATAGCTCACAAAGTTAGACTCACCCGCAGACGCCTGGATACCGCAACTGATCCACTCTTGCTGGAGCGCCCAGGCGTAGCAGAAGGGCGGAGGACTCAACCATTGCTGGCAGGAGAGCGTCTCAACCTCGCCTGGTTGACAGTGGACCTTGCCCCGCGACCAGTCAAAGCGTGGAGCATAGACCTGGGAGAACCCGGCCTGAGCAGCGCGTTCCTCGTGCTGAGCCGTGCGCGCCAGGCAATAGCGCAGCGTATCGAGTCGCTGGCCGTCTCCCGCGACCTGGCAACTGTAGATGAAAGAAGCAGCCCCGCAGCGGAAGAGGTAACGTCGTTGTCCCCAGACCGCACTTTCCGCTGTAAACACCAGCAAAACATCCTCAGCCTGTTGCTCTATCCTCTCAAGGAGGATTGCTCCGCTTGCCTGGTCCATCTCTTCCAGGGTATCAAGCGATGAGTGGATAGGAAACACTCCCACCAGTTGCGCCGAAGCCTGGCTCCAGACGCTAAACTGCTGTGCGACCAGATCCCACTCCAGGCGGTAGCCAGGAAACTCAAGCCTCAGATGATCCTGCTGACTCTCAGTGATGGTCATCCCTTCACTCCTCTTGCACGTAAAAATCTTCTCTTGCATTCATTGTTCCTTTTTTTATGCGAGCTGGCACATAATGGGACTGGTTCCATCATGTGGCGGCGTTGCCAGCTCGCACAGGGGACTGTTGTTGAAAGGCTGCTCCTTCAAGCACCTGCTGCTGTTATCCGCATGCGGCAGGTCCATCA
>DASZXF010000934.1:0-3328 GCA_035546055.1 Ktedonobacteraceae bacterium | reverse complement strand
TAATCATCACGCCTTTGGGCGTGCCTGTCGAGCCAGAAGTGTAGATGACATAGGCCAGGTGGTCAGGGACGGCGCTGGAGACCGGATTGGTTGTGGGTAAAGCAGCGAACTGCGGCCAGGCGGTATCCAGGCACAGCACTTCGGCCTGGTGGTTCGGCAAGCGTTCAACCAGGTGCTGCTGTGTGAGCAGGAGGGTAGCCCGGGTATGGGTCAGCATATAGGCCAGGCGTTCCGCTGGATAATCGGGGTCCAGCGGCAGATACGCGCCGCCCGCTTTGAGAATCCCTAATATCCCAATTATCATCTCCAGCGAGCGCTCGACACACAGGCCGACCAGGGTATCCGCTCCCACCCCGCGCGCTTGTAGAGCATGCGCGACCTGATTGGCCCGCGCGTTGAGTTCCTCGTAGCGCAATTGCTGCCCCTCAAAGAGTACCGCCACCGCCTGCGGGGTGCGAGCCGCCTGCTCCTCAAAGAGGTCCTGCAGGCAGCGATCTCCTGGGAAGTCCGCCTCAGTCGCATTCCAGTCCCGCAGTTGCCGTTGCTCGCCTGCCGTCAGCAGGGGAATGTCCAGCACTGGTTGGCTCGCGTCACGCACTACCTCATCCAGCAGGTGCAGGTAATGTCCCGCCAGCCGCCGCATGGTGACTTCATCGAACAGATCCGTATTGTATTCGAGCTCGCCCTGGATGATCTCTCCCTCTTCCATCAGGGTCATGGTCAGATCGAACTTGGCAATCGGGCTGGCAATTGGCAAGGGGGTACTGGTAATGGCAGGCAGAGAGAAGGCTGTCTGCTGGTCATTCTGCAGCATGAACATAACCTGAAACAGCGGTGAATGGCTCAGGTTTCGTTCCGGTTGTAAGGCCTGCACTACCTGCTCAAAGGGTACATCCTGGTGCGCATAGGCCTGGAGGGCCGCTTCCCGTACTCGCTGCACTACCTCCCCAAACGAGGGATTGTCCGCGAGCTGGACACGCAAAGCCAGGGTATTGACCAGGAAGCCGATCATCCCCTCCAGTTCAACACGTGTGCGTCCCGCGATGGGCGAGCCAACCACGATATCACGCTGTCCACTGTAACGGGCCAGTACCACCTGGAAGGCTGCCAGCAGGGTCATGTAGAGCGTGGCCTGCTCCCGCTGGCTCACCTGCCGCACGCCCCTCACCAGTTCCACGGGGATCTGGAAGGAAGCACTCGTGCCCACAAAGGTCTGCACCCCCGGCCTCGGTCGGTCCGTGGGCAATTCTAACAATGGCGGCGCTCCCGCCAGGTGCTCCCGCCAGTAGGCCAGTTGCCGCGCAAACTCCTCCGTCTGCTCCCGCTGCCAGAGGGCGTAGTCGGCGTAATGCACGGTGAGCGGCGGCAGATCCGGGACTTCCCCGGCACAGCCTGCGGTATACAACGCGCTCAGTTCCCGCAGGAAGATCCCCGCCGACCACCCATCGCTGATACTGTGGTGCCAGAGCAAGAACAACACATGCTCCTCCTCGCTCATGCGCAGCAGCAGATATCGTTGCAGCGGTCCACGCTCCAGGTCAAAGGGCTGAGCTATCTCCTCCTGCAGACGCTGCTGCAGCACCGCCTCGCGCTCCTCCACCGGCCACGCGCGCAGATCTAACCGCTGCAGCGGCACCACCAGGGAGGGGGCAATCACCTGGATGGGCTGCCCCTCCCGCTCCGCAAATGTCGTGCGCAGGATGGCATGTCGCTGCAGCAGCGCGTTGAGGCTCGCGGCCAGCACCTCCACCTCCAGCGTGCCACACAACCGAAAGCCCAGCGGCACATGATAGCTGGTATCTCCTGGCGTCAACTGATCCAGGAACCACAGCCGCTCCTGACCAAAGGAGAGCGGAGGTGTCTCGCTCTGCCTGGCCTCGATGGGAGGCAACGCCGTGATCCCCTGCTGGCGAGCCGTGTCAATGACTCGGGCCAGTTCCTCAAGCACCGGGGTGGTAAAGATGGCTTGCAGGGGCAATTCCACCTGGAACGCCTGGCGGATACGCGCGATCAGTCGGGTGGCCAGCAACGAGTGTCCTCCACAGGCAAAGAACTCGCTGGCCGGTCCCAGGTGCTCCAGATGCAGCAAATGCTGCCAGATGCCGAGCAGGATCTCTTCCGTTGGCGTGCGAGATCGAGTATCTACTCCGAACTCATGGACCGGCATCCTCGCTGGTTCAGGAAGAGCCCGCCGGTCGATCTTGCCATTGGGAAGCAGCGGGAAAGCCAGCAGGATGACAAAGAAAGCCGGGAGCATATAAGCCGGCAACTTCGTGCTCAGATAGCCGTGCAGAGCAGCGCTGGTCACGCTCTGCCCCGGACCTGCCACCACATAGGCCACCAGTTGGTGTCCGTCTGCAATCCCCTGGCGCGCGACCACCACACACTCCTGCACTCCCGGATGCTGCGCCAGCACTGTTTCGATCTCCCCCGGTTCAATGCGGAAGCCCCGGATCTTCACTTGCTGATCGATACGCCCCAGAAACTCAATGGCGCCATCCGGGCGAAAACGCGCCTGGTCCCCTGTCCGATACAGCCGCGCTCCCGGCAACGGGCTGAACGGATCGGGCACAAAGCGCTCCGCCGTCAGTTCGGGCCGATGCAGATACCCTCGCGCCACCCCGACGCCGCCAATGTACAATTCTCCTGCCACCCCGATTGGCAGCGGTCGCAACGCCTCATCCAGCACATACGTTTGCACATTGCTAATTGGGCGCCCAATCGGAATCGCGTTCTCATTGTCCTGGCGCTGGCAATGCCAGATGGTAGTATCGATTGAGGCCTCGGTCGGACCATAGAGATTATACAAATCCGCCTGCATATGCTCAGCAAAGGTACACACAGTCATTGGTGACAGTGGCTCGCCACCGCTAAAGACCTGGCGCAGAGAAGTGCATGTCCAGAAATCAGGCTCCTCAAGCAAATGTGAGAGCAGAGTCGGCACCAGCTGGAGCACCGTAATATTCATTTGATTGATAGTCGCGACCATGTACGAGACATCGGCATGCCCACCTGGCCGGGCCATCACCAGTTTTGCGCCAGTGCAGAGAGGCGCGAAAAATTCCCAGACCGAGGCATCAAAACTGAAAGGCGTCTTTTGTAAAAGACTATCCTGCTCGGTCAGAGGAAATACGCGCTGCATCCAGTACATATGGTTACAGATGGCCGCATGCTCGATCATCACGCCTTTGGGCGTGCCTGTCGAGCCGGAGGTATAGATGACATAGGCCAGGTGACCGGCGGTTGTCCACCGCTGCGGATTCGTCGTCGGAGCTGCTGCAATCTCCGGCCATCCCGTATCCAGGCAGAAGACCTCCGCACGATGAGA
>DASZXF010000933.1:0-3008 GCA_035546055.1 Ktedonobacteraceae bacterium | reverse complement strand
GACACGCACTGAGGAACGTCCAGAAACACCAAACGCTGCGGAGAAGGGATTGAACTCGTCCACGAATGCGCATGGACAGCCGGCCCAGACTCTGCCAGCTTCCGCGACTCGCCAGAACTGGCTGGCCCGCAAACGGCGCCCGATCAGCACCCCTAACAAAGATGCCTGAGTTTTTTCATATTCCTCTCAAAAACAAGCAGTTCGCTCGCGAGCTGCTTGTTTTTGAGAGGCGCTGGCCCTTCTTTGCCTGCTCTCCATATGCTACAATCAACTGAGCGCCTGACTGCGCAGATCAATGGATAGGACGGAAACATATGCCACGCACCGAGGAAAGCAATCAGCGCATTCGCGAAGAACAGACGCGCAAAATCGTCGTCGCCGCCACCAAAGTTTTTGCCTACAAAGGGCTGGCCGCGACCAAAATGGCTGATATCGCCGCCGAAGCAGGCGTCAGCTATGGCCTGCTCTATCACTATTTCGCCAACAAAGAATTGATCTTCAAAGCAGCCGTCGAACGTGGCGCAACGGCTTTTGAGAGGATTATCGCCCAGATGCGCGAGCAGGCCGGCTCTCCCTGGGAGCGTCTCTTGCATCTGACAACCATTATCCTCGAAGGTATGAAACGGGTGCCGGAAGGTTTTCTGGTGGCCAACCAGGCCTTTGTCAACAGCGAAGTTCCCCAGGATATTCGCGATCTGGCCAGAGAGCAAAGCCTGCGCGGCTTTGCTCTCTTTCAAGAACTGATCATCGAAGGCCAGAAGCTCGGCCAGGTCGTCGAGGGCAATCCCGGTGAGCTTACAGAACTCTATTTCGCCTGCATAGGCGGTGTCGCTCAGGATCTGGCCTATATAGGCATCCCCGATGAACATTATCCGCGCCCGGAAACGCTTCTCCGCCTGCTCAAAGCCTGAAAATCGCGCTGAAAAGATACGAACAGCGCTCACGATTGATTTTCAGGAGAGCGCCCGGCTGACCGCTTCCGGCTTCTCAGCGCCGCTCTCCTGATGCGCCGCCTGTTTGCGACCGCTTAAAGGCTGCTCACGCAAGAACCAGACGACCACAAAGGCCAGCAGAATCACCCCCAGGCCGACCAGAAAGACATTGTGAATACCCTGCGTCAGACCAAGCTTTGTCGCCGCCACCAGTTGCTCAAAGGCCGCCACGCCCTGCAGACCACGCCCTGCGAAGCCCGCGCGGATCTGCGCCAGCACGCCCGGACCTTCCAGCAGATTACTGGGATTCGCGAAAATGTCCAGCATACTCGCCGGTAAAGCCTGGCGCAGTTGGGGCGAAAGCGCGCGTAAAAAGGCAGGCAGGTAGGTAGCATTCATGACCGAACCCATAGCCGCCAGGCCGATAGAACCTCCAATCTGGCGGAAAAAGGCCAGCGAGGCGCTCACCTGGCCCTTTTTGTCCGGGAGATCGTTCTGCGTCACCGTGGTATAAATCGCCAGCCCTGTACCCAGACCAAAGCCCAGGACTACCATGTAGAGCGTCACCTCAAGGCTGCTAGAAGCGACATTCAGGCGCAACAGGAGCAGAAAACCAAGCACCGCAATCACCACGCCCAGAATGGTCTGCCATTTATATCTGCCCAGGAATCCCATCAGCAGACCAGAAGAGGCCGCGCCAATCACGGAGGCCAGCGCAAAGGGGATGAGTAAAAATCCGCTGTCTGTCACGGAGACGCCCACCACACCTTGCAGGAAAAAGGGCACATAGAACGCACCGCCATACGTACAGATTCCTAGCAGTAAACACATGATGGTGGCCACGCCGAAGATGCGAGCACTTGTGCGAAACAGACCCGGCTCCAGAATTGGCTCCAGGCCGCGCTTCTCCAGACGAGATTCGTACCAGACGAAGACCAGCAGGAAGACCAGCGCTCCGGTAAAGACTCCCAGTACCTGCGGTGAAAGCCAGGGATATTGTGTTCCAGCCCAGGAAAAGCCGAGCAGCAGTGGTACGGTACCCAGAATTAACAACCCGGCTCCAGCATAGTCAACCGTTGTCCTGCGCTCTTTCCTTCGCAAGGCCGGCATGACGAAGATGAGAATAGGCAGAATGATCAGGCCAACCGGCACATTGACATAGAAAATCCAGCGCCACGACGCATGATCGGTCAGCCATCCCCCCAGAATCGGCCCGACAATGGTGGCTACCCCATACGCGCTGGTGGTAATCCCCATCCATTTCGCCCGCTCGCGCGGCGGAAAAAGATCGCCCACAATCGCGCTGGCTATCGGAATCAAGGCTCCATCCCCCAGAGCCTGGAAAGCGCGAAAGATGATCAATTGCATCATCGTCTGTGCCAGACCCGAAAGCATCGAGCCGCTCAGAAAAATGCCCAGGCCCACGAAGAGAATCGGCTTGCGCCCAAACTGATCCGATAACTTTCCGTAAATGGGTACGGTAACCGTGGCGATGACCAGATAAATGGTCGTAATCCAGGTCGCCAGTTCAAAATCGCGCAAATCGCCGACAATTCTGGGCAACGCGGTGGCGGTAATGGTCTGGTCCAGCGTGCCCAAAAACATGATCAACAACAATCCTACCATAGTCGTGAGCACCTGACGCCGCCCATAAGCAGGCGGCACATCCATCGGATGCTCTTGCTTTTCTTCCATAAAATGCTCTCTCCTCTATCTTTCGCGCTTTCTCTGCCCATCGGAACACCGCTCCTCAAGCAAGTGGTGTTCACCTGGCCTGTCATCACCATGTATTGTCTCTGTTTTTCATTGATTGATAAATCAATCTATAGAAAGAGAATAGGCAAAAAGCGGGTGTTTGTCAAGGGAAGGAGGAAAGAAACAGGCTATTTCCATGCTAACCTGTATCAGTCATGCCCAATTTTTCCAGCGCCCCAAGGGTCGCGTTGCCCTTGGGGCGCAACAAGCGGTTGGGGCCGCCTCAGGGAAATTGGATATCATTGGCGAATCCTTCTTCTCGCATCCTCGGCACCTGCGGCGCCTCGCAAGAGTTGGAGGAGGTGGCAGGCTGGGCGCGGG
>DASZXF010000932.1:0-3146 GCA_035546055.1 Ktedonobacteraceae bacterium | reverse complement strand
TGAGCAAAATTTTTTGCCTGCTGTCTCACGACCATACTCCTCAAGTCTATTTTATCTGTATATTCATGACGAGAGCTGATGCAACCAGTAATCTTATCCAGGACTTTGTGGCTAGCGAGCGGAAAAATACCATCGAGACGGAGTGCAAGGTGGCCAACATCGGCCTTTCAAGAGAAACACGACGCGCCCCGGAATTGTGGATCTTCCCCGTTTTTCGTGATCAACAATATGACAACATGAGGGTAATACTTTGCTTGATAGAGCACAGAGAGCCTTCTCAGCTTTCCATGATCGCCTTGAGAAATGGCCTGGCTTATCCAGAGCCAGGCCGCTCGCTGTTTGTGAGAGACGTTTTCTCTTACACTCGTATATCAACACAGATATGGTAAAATAACAACGTATATACCTCGTGATGTTGATATTCTCATAAATTCTTTCACATGTTGGCACCTACGTATTCATGCGTTACGCTAATCGATAGTGTGCCAAACCTGTTTTGAGTACATTTAGAAAGGCAGTTTCTCATGGTTTTCTGTGGACACTGCGGCTATCAACTGGCCCCAGGAGATAAGAACTGTCCACGCTGCGGCGCGCAGGCCGATGTCGATTTGATCGAGCAAGATCCGGGTACCTACCATCCCACGGAGATTTCGCACGCGATTATTGACCAGGCGCCTACGCGAGCGGTGCCACCGCCCAGGCAGATGGGACAGAACTGGCCTGAACCCCAGGCCGGACCATTGATCCTGGGACCGGTCAACCAGAATGAAGAACTGGCCAACGAGACAACCGCGATGATGGGCGCACAAACCTACGCCCCGCAGTCCGCCTATCCTGGCTATCCTGGCTATGTCCAGCCAGCCGGCTATGGCTATGGCACCGCTGGCTACCCGGCCTACCAGGCAGGACAGGCCGATGCTATCGCCGAGATTCTGGAGGCCAGCCGCAAAGGCAAGATTACTGCTCTCTTGCTCATTCTCTTCGGCATTCTCATGCTCATCGCGGCGATTATCGTCTTTTTGCTGACCAAACAGGGCATTATCTTTGTCTGACGCGCGGCGCCTCAGCCGTTGACCAGTTCAGTCAGACGCGCGACCTGATCCAGTTCCGGGATGGCCGGCCAGAGGATCAATTCATCAGCGCCCGTGTCCTGGTAAGCCTGGATGATCGCGCGGACTTGCTCAGGCGATGAGGGGAGCGTGCTCGCGATGCGCTGCGCCCGCTCCGGGGCGAAGGAGTAATAGGCCTCTATAGAGGTTGCGCCACGTTCGGCGGCCCGCTCACCCAGGGCAAAATATCCACAGCCCACCAGGCGCGGCTGTCCTGAACGACCCGCCTCCCGCCAGGCCGTTTCCGTCAGGCGAAAGAAGCGGTCGGCCAGTTGCGGATCACCTCCGCCTGCCATGAAGCCATGGCCCCGGCGCGCCAGACGCTTGATCGCCGCCGGCGAATAACCGCCCAGCAAGACCTCTGGCCCTCCCGCCTGGACTGGCGCCGGACCAATCGGCCCCACGTCGGCGCTCAAGGCCTGACCCGTCCAGATGCGCTCCAGCGTTTCAAGCTGTTGATCAAAGCGCCGCCCGCGCGTGTGAAACGCCGAGGATGTAGCGGCAAAGTCATCCTCTCTGGCACCAATCCCCAGACCCAGGGTCAGGCGTCCTTCCGCCAGCGCATCAAGACTGGCCGCCTGCTTGGCCAGCAGCGTGGTCTCGCGCACCGGTCCCAACAACACGGTTGTCACCAGGCGTACACGCCGGGTTACGCCAGCCGCCGCCGCCAGTGCGATCAGTGGCTCATAGTTCGCGTATACGACGCGATCAATCAAGCCCAGACTGGAAAAAGGGCCGCTATCAGCCTCCCTGGCCCAATCAAGCAGCAGAGAGCCGCGCACACCCGGTATCCAGGCGGGTAAACCTATGCCAATACGCATATTTCCTCCATCTATCCCGCTCATCTTGTTTGTCATAAGAGGCAGCGGGCGCTTTTCCTGTTTCGCCATGAAATGGGGCAGATCTATCTCCCAATTCCATCTTACTCTTATACGATATCCTCTGACCGGCATAGACAACAAGGAGTTGCCCAACAGCAGAAAAAAGGATGAATCCGTTGCTTTCACGGCCAGATGACGCTTCATGTTCGCACAGGCTCCGCGTGGATTCCTCCGCCGGGGATTTCTTGCCCCTCTGTAGAATGAAAAGAGAACATGGCGAGGGAGGAAAAGACGACAATGAAGACCCGCAAAAAAGGTAAACAAGCAGTAAAACAGAGTCCGGCGCGACAGGTTGAGAAGCAGGCCAGCGCGCGCCCCCGCAAGCTCATCGGACGGGGAATCAAAGTCCGCCTGCTTTTATTGCTCCTGGCCAGCCTGGCCATCGTCGGCATTTTGCACGTGCTGGCGGTCTACGCGCAGGCGCCCGCGTCCCAGCCAACCACCTGCGCGCAATTAATGGGGTCGGCGGACTACGCCCAGGCGGTCAACTTGCAGAGCGGTACGCAGGAGATGAGCGCGGTGGAGGTGGTCAATAGCCTGGACGATGGCGCACCGGCGGCGCTGGTTCAGGTGACCAACAAAACCACGCCGACGACGCTGGATGTCTACGTCTTCGGCTGTGCCATGCGCCAGGGTCAGCCGCGTCTGACACAACTTTTGAGCCGGCGCGGACTGGTGCATGGCGCCGCGACCGTGACGGCGCAGCACACGCTGATCATTCAAAATCAGGACACCAGTCTCCAGCCCGACGTGCTGCCTTTTCTTCAACCGCTTCAGCAAAATATTTACCACGAGTACACCTGGCAGCAGAATGCCATTGCGCCGGTGGCCTACTCCGCCTTTTACCCGGTTTCCAGCCGCGCGGAGGCTCAGGCGCTGCAACAGAGCGCCAATGATGGACAGCCGCTACCCTGGAATGATCCCGTTTCCACCGCATTGCAACTGAGCAAAGATATCCTGCGCTGGTCGCCCGATCCCCAGGCACAACTCATTGCGCACACGGGAGACACCGCGACGGTGCAACTTACGGAGCAGAGTCCACATGTGGTTCTGCTGGTTACGCTCAAGCAGCTCATCCAGCCCGGCGCCAATGGCCTCTGGTTCGTCACAGATGCGCGCACACAAGGACTGACGGTCACACGCGCGGACGCGCACG
>DASZXF010000931.1:0-4926 GCA_035546055.1 Ktedonobacteraceae bacterium | reverse complement strand
CATGACCATTGACAGGCGGCTCCCCATCGGTTATAATGTGAACGGTCACAGTAATCATCTCACAAAAATGCCCTGGGAAACAGAGCAATTGTCATTCATGAGTGTGATAGATGTGTCCACAATGATGTATCAGGCGCAGGGGAACAACGAGAGAATGCAGGCTCACAAAGAGGCGGGACCAAAGCCGGGCGCGGCCCAGAAAAAAAAGAAAATCACCATTCGCGATGTCGCGCGCCAGGCCGGCGTCTCGTACCAGACCGTCTCACGGGTCTTGAACGCGAATGATAATGTGGCGGAAGAGACCCGCAAACGGGTCTTGCAGGCCATGCAGGATCTCGATTTTGTGCCCAATAAGGTCGCGCAAATGCTCACGACCAGCCGCTCACAGATCATAGAATTGATTATTGTCGATATCATGCAAGGTGGACGCTTCGCCGATTCGATCAGAAGCATGGCGCTGGCGGCCAGGAACATCGGCTATGATCTGCTGGTGATGATGACCAACGAGGATGAGCTGGGCATGGCCTTGAATGACGCGGCGGCGCGTTTTGTCGATGGGGTGGTGATGTACGCGCCTTCGCTGCGCATGGCGGATGAGAAGTTGCTGGAGCTTTGCAACGGGCTGCCGCTGGTACGCCGTGATTATGTACCGACCTCTCGCCTGGCCTGGGTGGGCTTTGACCAGGTGTACGCGACCCGCATGGCGGTGGAGTACCTGATCGAACTGGGGCATCGGCGGATCGCGGCGATTCCGCCTGCGCTCGATCTGATCAATGGCCAACTGCGCTATGCGACCTGGAAGGAGACGCTGCAACAGCATGGCCTGGAGCCGGGACCAACCCACGAGGCGAAATACACCTTCCGCAGCGGCTACGAGGCGATGCAGCACATCCTGGAGACACATCTGTCCTTTACGGCGGTGCTGGTCGGCTCGGATACCATGGCCCTGGGGGCTATGCGCGCCCTGCACGAACACGGTCTGCGCATTCCGCAGGATATTTCGGTGCTCAGCTTCGATAACGCGGAACTGGCCTCTTTCACCGAGCCGGCGCTGACGACCATTAACTTTGATTTCCGCGAACAGGATAGTATGGCGGTCAAATATCTGGTTGAAATTTTAAATAATCCTGAAATGAAACTACACCAACGTATCTTATTGCCAGATCTGGTCATACGCGAAAGTACGCGTCGACTCATCGCCGAGGCCGGCGAAGCGCGAGAAACGCGGGAGCCACGCGAGACGCGGGAACACTCGCGCTAGACTTCTCTATCTTCCAGGGGATGCGTCCCTCTCTCACTCGCAGAGGGGTCCGCTTCTTCCTTTCAACCGAATAGACGCGCGTTTCATCCGCGCTCGCTATGGGAGCGAGCGGGGCAGTTGTCCTCATCCCCTCGTCCTGTTGTCGGGACGTTTGCAATGCTTTACGCAGAAACAAGGAGGCACAGTCACATGAGTAGGATCTCTTTTACTCGCAGGCAATTCTGTCAAATCGGTCTGAGCAGTCTGGCGGGTCTGAGTTTGCTCGACCTGGCCGCCTGTGGCAGTTCTACTGGCGCGGCGACCGAAACATTGCAGCTCTCGTTCTGGGGGCCGGCATCGCGCAATAAGCTGACGCAGGCGGCGATCAAGGCGTTCAAAGCGGAACACTCGAATATCGACATTCATTCATGGTATGCCGATTTCAGCGCCTATTTTAATCAGTTGAACACCCAGATCGCCAGCGGCACTATCCCGGACCTGATTCAGATGGATATGTCGTATCTTGCCCAGTATGTCAATGAGCACGAATTGCTGGATTTGACTCCGTTCGTCAATGATAAGACCATTGACCTCTCTGACTTTGACCAGGGTATGCTGAAGAACAGCGAGGATAACGGGGTCAATTATGGCATTTCTCTGGGTGGCAACTATGAATGTATGATATATGATACAGTGCTGGTACAGCAGGCGGGCGCCGGTGCGCCGCCGAGCAGCTGGACCTGGGATCAGTTCGCCACCTATGCGGCCAATCTGACCAAAGCGCTGAAGTCACAGGGCATCTATGGCGCTCCCGATGCCAGCGGGGCGATGGATATGTTTGAGATCTGGGTGCGCCAGCGCGGTAAAGAGTTGTGGACCACCGATGGCAAGGTGGCCTTTACGGTCGATGACGCGGCTTCCTGGTTCACGTTCTGGGATGGGATGCGCAAGTCCGGCGGCTGCGCGCCGGCGCAGCTCCAGGCGACTGTGACAGGTAGCGGACCTTCCGCTTCGCTGCTGGCCAGCGGTAAGGCGGTCTTTGCGACCGGCCACTCGAACCAGTTTAGCAGTTACCAGGCCTTGAAGAAGAACGCGCTGGCGATGCAGACGGTGCCGACGGGCAGCGGACCCGGCAACTATCTGAAGCCGTCGATGCTGATGAGCATCGCGGCGAAGTCGAAGTATGCCAAAGACGCGGCGGCCTTTATCAATTTCCTGATTACCAACCCCAACGGGGTGAAGGCGATTGGCCTGGATCGCGGCGTACCCGGCAGCGCGCGGGCGCGGGCTGCGCTGGAGCCGACGCTGAAGGATGTGGACAAGGCTGTGCTGGCCTATTCTGAACTGGTGGCGAGCAGCGGCACGGCGAGTCCGCGCACGGTGCTGGACCCGGCGGGGGCTGGTAAAGTCTCGACGGAATTGAGCAACGCGGCCCAGGCTGTGAGCTTCGGTAAAACGTCGATTGCAGACGGCGCCAGGACCTTCTATCAGAACTCGGTCAAGGCGATCTCTTAATCTACACTGGAGGTAGTCCGATGGCTTTTACTCCCTTAGAGGCAAAGACGCACTATTCACGCGAGGCGCCAGCCAGCCAGAAGCAACCAGGGCGCTTCGCTCGGAAGAAGAAAGGGAACGCCATCGGCTACCTCTTTCTTCTCCCCTGGCTGGTGGGTCTGTTTGTATTTACAGCCGGCCCGGTGATCGCTTCTCTCTATCTCTCGTTTACCAACTACAACCTGCTGGGGGCGCCCGAGTGGATTGGCCTGCAAAATTTCCAGGAGATGTTCCACGATCCGCAATGGTGGGATGCTGTGCGGGTGACGGTGGTCTATGTGGTACTCTCGGTCCCCTTGAAACTGGCCGCCGCGCTGGTGGTGGCGCTTCTGCTCAAGCGCGGCCTGGTGGCGCTGGGTCTCTTCCGGGCGATCTACTATGTGCCTTCGCTGCTGGGCAGTAGCGTGGCCATTGCCCTGCTCTGGCGGCAGCTTTTTGATTCGGATGGCCTGGTCAATTCGGCGCTGGGTCTGATCGGCATTCACGCCACGACGAGCTGGGTTTCCACGCCTGACACGGCGCTGTACACCCTGGTGATTCTCTCCGTCTGGCAGTTTGGCACGCCCATGCTGATCTTCCTGGCAGGGTTGCAACAGATTCCCCAGGAATACTACGAGGCGGCCTCGACCGATGGCGCGGGTCCGCTGAGGAACTTTTTCTCGATCACGCTCCCGCTGATTACGCCCCTGGTCTTCTTCAACCTGATTTTGCAGATGGTGGGCGCGTTCCAGGCCTTTACTCCTTCTTATATTGTCAGTGGCGGCACCGGGGGTCCGGTGGACTCGACTCTGTTCTATACCCTCTATCTCTACCAGGAGGGCTTTGGCTATCTCAAGATGGGCTATGCCTCGGCCATGGCCTGGGTTCTGCTCATCGCCATCGCTGTCTTTACCGCGCTGGCCTTCCTGAGTTCGCGCTACTGGGTGTTCTACCAGGACGAGAGGAGTTAAGCCATGCTGACATCTATCCCCAGAAGGACCGTCAGAACGCGGTCCAGGGCATATCATACCTTTACGAAAATCAGCGCCCGCACGCTGGTGTATCTGCTGCTGCTGATCGGTGCCCTGCTGATGATCTATCCTCTGCTCTGGCTGGTCAGTGCTTCTTTCAAGCCAGAGGATCTGATCTTTTCCACTTCAGGCCTGTTTTCGCCTGAATGGATCACGAGCAATTACACGGATGGCTGGAATGCGCTGGACTATCCCTTTGCGCAGTTCTTTTTTAATTCGCTGGTGGTCTGCCTGGGAGCCATCATTGGCAATATCATCTCCTGTTCGCTGGCTGCCTATGCCTTTGCGCGTCTGAATTTTAAATTGAAGGCGTTCTGGTTTACCCTGATGCTGGGAGGCATTCTCCTGCCCTCCCACGTCCTGATCGTGCCGCAATACATTCTCTTTAAAGAACTGGGATGGATTGGCACGCTGCTGCCCCTGGTGGCGCCCAAGTTCTTCGCCACTGACGCCTTTTTCACTTTCTTAATGATTCAGTTTATTCGCGGCATTCCCACCGAACTGGACGACGCGGCCAGAATCGACGGTTGCAGCCACCTGGGCTTCTACTGGCGGGTAATTCTGCCGCTGTCCCTGCCCGCGCTGGTCACGACGGCGATTTTCACCTTCATCTGGACCTGGAGCGACTTCTTCAGCCAGTTGATCTATCTGAACAGCGATGAATCAGTCTACACTATCGCGGTCGCGCTGAGCCATTTCATCGACAGCACCGGGCAATCGGCCTTTGGCCAGCTCTTTGCTATGTCGGTGCTCTCGCTGATTCCCATCTTCGGCTTCTTCCTGATCTTCCAGCGTCTGCTGATCCAGGGAGCCAACACGACCGGCTTAAAAGGCTAACATCCTTCTTCCACGCGTCCGTCCCCCCGGAGGACGAGCGAGGCCCAACGCCTTGCTCGTCCTTTTATCTGATCACCCTGAGAAAGCTGCCCTGTACTGCTGATCGGCGAAGATTTCTGCACACCGACAGGCGCACTGGCTCACGAGAGGCGAAATAAGACCATAGAGGATTGAAGAGAGAAGCATAATGCCCATTTTCACAGATGAACAGGTTCAAACAACCCGTAGACAAGGAAAGAGAGAAGTATGGCGCAGGCGCCAGGGAGAGAAAAGGCCAGGAGAACA
>DASZXF010000930.1:0-3720 GCA_035546055.1 Ktedonobacteraceae bacterium | reverse complement strand
AGTTCACTGGCCTGCGCCAGCAACGTATTCACTCGTTGGCGATGCGTGGCCAGATCCAGCCGCAGAAACTCGTCAACTGAAACATGGGTAAGCTGCTCAAGACTGGCCAGGGCGTGACCAAGTTCCTCGTGCAGCGGACGCGCCGCCGGGAGCGCCAGCGCCTCATTTGTATACCAGAGCAACTCATGGAGGTCGCGCATCAGCGCAAAGGCCTCAAACATACGCTGTGCTCGCTGCGCGTTGCCCTGCCAGCTCTGTCCCTCGAACATCTCCTGCGAGATCTTCTGTCCCGCGCCAAAGCAGTCATATACCACGCACCCGCGAAAGCCACGCTGCCTGAGCCGGGCATGAATGACGCAGCGGCAGGAGGCTTGCAGGTGAGGACAGGGCTGGCCAGCCTTTTTCGTCAGCGCAAACTCCGCCGAGGTCGAGAAGGCAGGCGCGACACAGCACAAAGCGAAACAGCGCTGACAGTCCGCGCGCAATTCAAGGCGCCGCGCCGCCCAGGTCTTCTCTCCATCTTTTCGCTTTTCAGACAACACCGATCTTCTCCCTTTTTATCCCGGGACCACATTGACGCGCGCCCAGTCGTTGCCATGCTGTGGAATCAGCCTGACATACAGGAGGCCGCTGGCCTGATCATAAAAGTATTTCTGGCCGCTGCTGGCCTTGAAGGCATCCAGGCTGGCCGCCGCCGTAATGGGGTGATCCTGTTCAGCGTCTCTGTAGAGATGGAAGCGAGCCGAGGTATAGGGAATGACCAGTTCGATCCAATCCGTCGAGTGGGCATCGGTCAGATCGATCTGCAGGGTGGTGGCTCTGGCGCTGTACTGCCAGGTGTAGGTATGGTCAGGAAGCGCAGAGGCCGAAAAAAAGCTATCACCCACATCCGATTGCCAGCTCACGCCATCGTCACGCGTGATCTTGACAGTGGAAAAATTCACGCCATTGCCATCGAGTGAGACATTCGCGAAGTGGTGCTGGCAAATGTAGGCATTCCAGGCCGCTTTAAAGGTACAGGTATGATCAATCAGCACAGGGCTATTCGCAGCGACATACTGTCCCGCCTTGCCGGTCACCGAGCCATCGGCATCGAGAAAAACAGCGAAGTCGCCACCATGAGCGGTCGGCTGCATCAGGTAGACCGCATTCGCATTGATAAGGTGGATCTGCTGCGCGAAGTTTAACACATGGATGGGATTGCGGTCACTCTCCAGGTAATCCAGGGCCGCAGCCGGATGCTGGCGTGTGGACTGGAAATTGACGAAGGTGACATTTTTGACCCCAAAGGGGCCATCATAGAAAGAAAAGCCGGCCAGCGGAGCCTGGGGATCGGGGAGAGTGAGCAGAGAGCCATTGGCCGTTTGTCCGATGACGAGCGAATTTTCCAGCATGCCATTATTGCCGGCGAAAGCGGCGCCATTGGCGTTATCGGCCAGGATCGCACCGGTGAGATTGAGACCATAGCCGCGCATCCAGACCCCATGGGAGCTTTCTTTGTACGCCGTGAAGTTCTGGAAATTGGCCGTCACCGGTGCCGACGAGCCGGAGCCGGGATGTTTGAGCGGCTGGTAATAGAAGCCATCAACGTAATTATCTGGATTGGGGCCGTTATCGACCAGCAGGCCGGTATCCTCGTCAGAATGGGCGACATTGTTTTTAAAGGTACCCAGCGGAGTCTGGCGCGGCCAGACCGAGGTGAGATAGCTGTCGAGGGCCAGTGGATGCTGAGGGAGGGCGAACCAGAAGCCCTCCCCGACCGAGCCAGCGGAGACATTGCCGATCAGTTCATTATCTGGATTGGTAACCCAGAAAGTCGCGGGCTGCGTATCGCTCGGTAAAAGATTCTGGCCGGCGGGCGCGGCCAGCGTCTCAATGCCCAGGTTATAGTCCAGCCGATTGCCTGTCTCGCTGCCGTCCTCCAGAAAGTAGCAGTGGCCAATGGTATCAAAGGTCACATTCTGCTGGACCAGCACATTATCTGTGCCGTGGATGGTAATGCAGCGATTAAAACTGTGGTCAACCGAGCTGTTTTCGATATAGTCTCCTGCGCCATTGCCGGCCATATGCCAGTGGACGGGGTAGCGAGCCAGGCTTTTGAACTGGCCCATGTGATAAAATTCGACGCCGGCAATATGGACGATGCTTCCGCTCATAAACATCGACTGGCCGCCAAAGCCCTGCTCCACCGAGCTGCTATCGCCCTGAACAACGATATTATGGCTGAGCAGACCGACCTCGGCCCGTTCATCAACCGTTTGCCCGGCGAAGGCCTGGAGTTGTCCCCAATGGGAATATTTGAGCGGCTGCGTGAGCGTGACCGTCGTACCTGAGACCGCCTGTATTTTGACCTCCTCCGCCTGGAGTGGTTGAAAGCTGGTAGAGGCGATAGCGAGCCGATCCCCTGGACTCCAGTTCACCGGCTTCTCCAGGACGATGCGGGTAGCTCCGGCGGGCGCCGTTTGCGCCAGGTGCAGCCAGCTTATTTTGTTTTGACCGTGGAGTTCTAATTTCCCCCCTGTCACGGCCAGGAGCTTGGTGCCCATGCCGGTGAGAGTATTCGCCTGTGGATTCGTGCCGGTCAGGGTGATCGTCAGATGGTGTTGAAACGGCTGCCTTTCGCTGCCACAGAGGAAGGTTCCGCCATTGGGCAGCAAAATCCAGTCGGCGCGAAGGGTGAGATCCTTTTCCGCGCAGACGAGCGTTCCCGCAATAGTCAGACTGGTCAGCGGGGGTGGGCTGGTATCCAGGAGAAGCGAGCGGCCAGCCGGAATGACCACTTTCGCGCCAGCCGTAGGGAGATGACCCTGCCAGGTCGCGGGGTTTGACCAGGGTAAGAGTCTGGGCAGCGCAGGCGTAGCTGTCCCGCTTTTCGGTACGTCGGCGCGCGCGGACGAGGGGCCAGAAGCGCCACCGCTAAGGCGTGGGATGACCAGCGCGGAAACTCCAACAAGCAACAGTATCAAAAGCGCGGCTATAATAGCGCGTGAGCGTCCTGGCAAACGAGAGAACATCTAACAACCTCTCCAGTCCTCTATGTATGAAACACAAGCTTATCTCATGAAGAGAGCATACCCTATAATCCAGGTTTCTGACCAATATATGCATAAAAATAGGACAGAAAGGTTAAATACAACCCTTCAGGATCTTTCGCAAGATCGCTCGAACTGTTGGTCAGGGTTTCTCACAAGTCGTTTGCCACCGACGGCGGCGAGAAGCAAGAGGAGAGAAAGATGCGGGACACCCGCACCCGGCAGGGACGCTGCGCTCCCTGCACCCTCGCTGGGGATGGCCCTGGCTTGACTTGTGAGTAATCCTGCGCTGTTGGTACATATCCCATAAAGTGGTTCTGGCGCGCTTCTGGTGATTGGTGAGGTGCGAGAGGGAACGCGTGGAAAAGGTCTGGCGGTAAGCGTTTCCAGAACCAGAGCCAGCACGCCTTTCCCATCTCATCCAATCTGACCATATCTTTTTGCCAGGTGGTAATAAAAGCGAATTGAATCAAGATAGGCAGCAACTTGAAGACACTCATCGGGCTGATGAGCTAAACGATCATCACCAGGTCCATAGATGACGGTGGGGATCTGGCGAGAGATGCTCAGAACTGACGCATCTGTATAGAAACTGGGAGCCCGTATGATCGGCTGACGGCCCAGGATGTCCTGGTAGACCTGTTGAGCGAGGGCCATCAAGGGAGCCTCTCCTGGCGTTGAAACAGGG
>DASZXF010000929.1:0-3129 GCA_035546055.1 Ktedonobacteraceae bacterium | reverse complement strand
GCTGCGCGGTCCGATCCAGCAGGTCAATGGCTCGATTATTCCCCGGCGCAATCCCACCGGCGGAGTTATCTATCAATTGCGCTTCCCCCGCGCTCAGGGGTTGATTCAGGGCTTGCTGGTCCAGGCCGGGGGCCAGGGACTTGTCCTGCCTTTACAGCATATCGAGCAGATTGATTATAACCGCCAGGAAACGCAGGCGCAAATCTATCACCTGGCCGCGCTGCTGAATTTTCCCCTGGCCAGCGGTCTGACTACCACGCTCCCGCCGCCGATTTTGCTGGCCGGCTCGCAGCGCCGCGTGGCCATCCAGGTGGATGAGATTATCGGCGACATCGAGCTGATTATGCGCCCGCTGGACAACCATCTTCAGCGCCCTGGTATTGTAGGCACTGCCATCGATGGCAATGGCAATGTGCTGTTGATTGTGGATCTGCCCACCCTGGTGCGCTATACGATCACGCGTCAGCCCTTGCCGGCCTTTAATGCCAGCGCTCAGCCCGCGCAGTCCCAGCAGGCGGACGGCACTCAGCCCGCGCGCCTGCTGGTAGCCGACGATTCGGTCTATATTCGCCAGTCGCTGCGCCAGACCTTTGAGCGCGCTGGCTATGAGGTGGTCGAGGCTCGCGATGGCATCGAAGCGCTTGAATGTCTTTCTTCAGACCAGCCGCCGGCGGTGATGCTGCTCGATATCGAGATGCCCAATCTGAACGGCTATGATCTGCTGAACATTCTGCACTCCCAGCCCGGTTTCGTGGACTGCAAAACGATTCTGCTGACCTCGCGTTCGTCCGATAAGCACCGCCAGCGCGCGATGGAGCTGGGCGCTTATGCTTTCCTGAGCAAGCCCTGTCCGCAGGATATTCTGCTGGATACCGTTTTCAAGGCGCTGGTCAATATGCCCGCGCCGGTGTAACTTACGCGCCGCTCGCTGCCGCCAGTTCCTCCAGCGCTTGTTCAAAGCACTCCATGGGAGGATAGACGATGCCGGCTCCGACCTGTCCCACGCCCGGCTGGCGGTGGGCGATGCCGGTGTTGATGACCGGTGGCATGTGCAGGCGGCAGACCTGGCGAATGTCGATGCCGGTGGGCGTGCCCTTGAAGTTGAGAGAGGGCAGACCGAAAAGCGGATTGGTGGCCACGGTCAGTTCGTACATCTCACCGCTGTAGCGCAGGGCGTCCTGCGGGGTACCTCCGATGAACTGCACAATCGCGGGCGCGGCGGCCATGGCGAAGGCTCCCACGCCGCAGGTTTCGGTGATGGCGCTATCTCCAATATCGGGATTGGCATCCTCCGGGCCATAACCCGCGAAGTAAAGTCCCTGAATCATCCCGGCAGGTCCGACAAACCAGCGATCCCCCAGGCCACTAACGCGAATACCAAAGTCGACGCCGTTACGCGCCATGGTGACGACCAGGCTGCTGTGTGGCACGTGCGCGCCTGCCAGAGTGATGGCTTTGGCGGCGGCCATGGAGAGATTAAGGTGGAAGTGATCGTTGCCGGCGAGGAAGCGCAGAATCTCGGCAGCCTCGCTGGCGGAGGAACTCTCAATCAGCGCGGGCGCGAGCTGGCGCGCGAAAAGCGAAGTGGCCGCCTTGTTGCGATTGTGGCACTCATCGCCCATCTGCAAGGCCTGAGCCATGTTGGCGCGCACGTCCATGCCGCCCAGCAGGCGAATGGCACGCCCCAGCGCCGGCCCCAGCGTCTCGCCCATCCAACGCAGACGAGCCAGCACCTCTGGCGCGTATGCTCCGTAGCGCAAAACTTTGCCCAGACCCTCGTTCAAGGTACTGAAGGTGCGCTGGTGATGGACCTGATCCTCGATAATGGCCACGGGCATAGAGGGCGAGATAATGCCGGCCATCGGACCAACTGCCTGATAATGATGACAGGGTTCAAAGGCGATGGCGCCGCTTTCCGCCAGGTGTAGCGCCTCCTCTTCGTCGCTGGCCCAGCCTTCATAGAGGCAGGCGCCGATGATCGCGCCGCGCATCGGCCCACACATTCGCTCCCAGGCAATCGGAGGACCGGCGTGCAGGAGTCGGCGCCGCGCAAAGGCCTGAGATAGCACCTCACGCGCGGGCTGAATATCGACGAGCAACGGATGAGCCGCCAGCATGCGCTCCACGGCAGAGCGGTTGGCCTGGTCCACGCGTTCGTCCGCCAGCAGACGCGCCAGGGCGCGGGGATTTCCAGCGGGCGGACGCCAGGCGACCCGCGTGACCGGCACGCCCTGTTCTTCCAGCGCTCCGGCAAAAATTTCAGCGCCGATGGTAATCGCGGCTACTGGCTGGCGGCGCCGACCTGCTTGCAAGGATGTATTCATGGTTAATGCTCCTCTCTCCCGCTCTGACCCGCACTGAGCAGTTCCAGGCAACGCGCGGCGGCTTCGGCGTTGCTGGTATAAACTTCCGCGCCCGCGTTCCGTAAATGGGCTTCCTGGTAGGCCAGGCGCTGGGGATCGTCGGTGGTACCACACAACGAAACGACCACATGCAGGTAGCGTCCGCTCTGTCCGGCCTGCCGCAGAATTTCGAGAATCAGCGGCGCGTAAAGTCCCGCTGGATTGGGGTGAGCGCAATAGCCAAGTACGATATCCAGCAAAATCACCCCAACCCGGGGATCGCCGGCAGCTTCACGCAGGTAGGCCAGACGCGCCTCTGGATCGATCATCGGATGAGGCCGCCCGCGCGTATACTCGTCAGCGCCCAGGTCCAGGGCATAATGGCCCGCGCGAGACTGCTGCTCCCGCCAGCGCCACTCAGCCTTCAGCGGAATATTCGAGTAGACCGGCCCCAGTTGCTCACCCCAGATATGCAGCGCCTCCTCGCAGAGCGTACCACCGGAAAAAAGCGCGGCCAGGTAAGGCGGTTGTCCGGCCTTGAAGGCTAAGGATGTCCCTCGCCGCGATGGCTCAGGAGCAGGAGCGATGACCTGGCCGGTACTACAGAGCGCACCGGCGAGTCGCGCTGCTTCAGTGAGCGTGGACGCGAAGAAAATCCTGCCCGCGTAGCGCTCCCGCCAGGAAGTAGGATCTGCACCACCGAAGATCGCCACGACAGGTTGAGGACCGCTGGCGGCAGCGGCCAGCACGCGCTCAGCCACCTCTGGCGCGGGCGGCTTCGAGATCA
>DASZXF010000928.1:0-2114 GCA_035546055.1 Ktedonobacteraceae bacterium | reverse complement strand
ACTTCAAGTCTATCAAAAAGCCTGCCTCGACTACCGGGCAACCTGGCGGACGTATCGCGCGGCGCTCACGCTGGGAGGAACGCGGCGCCTGTCAGACCTGTTCCAGGCTGCGGGAGCGGATTTTCCTTTACAGCCAGGAGTAGTAAAGCGTGTCGTCGATTTTATGACTGTTCGGCTTCAGGCTGAACAAAGCCAGTAGACGGCGGGCAAGCGAAAGACGATGCGAGGAGAAAGGGGATTTCTCTACGTGCGTGTGTGTAGCGTTTTGCTGACACACACGCACAAATGGCATTGTCCCGATCTGCGGGAGATCCACCGGACCGGGACAATGACCAGTGCTAATGGACTCGCGCTGCTGAAGAAGCCAGGCGGTCAATCATGCTCCGGGCGAACTGGAGAAAGTGGTAGACATCGGAGAAATTCGTCACCAGCCCGAGCGAAACGCGGAGTGCCCCTTGCTTCCGATCAGCAATGGAGTGGAGAAACTGCTCATACGTTACCTGCTCTTTCTGACGAAAAACCTCGGCCAGTTCTTCACGTCCCAGGCCAAGCGCCGCCTCACGCACGCCGGGATTGCAAAAGCAGCCGCTGCGCAGTGAGATGCCATACTGATTGGCCTCTTCCTGGATTCGATAGCAATCGAGCAGAGCACCGGTGGGATCGCAGAAGTTGAAGGCGATGGTGCCACCACGTTTCTCGGTGGTCCGTGGCCCGTAAATGCGCACCACTGGTTGCCCGTTGCTGTGACGGAGATGAAGCAGTTGCTCCAGAAGCCAGCCGGTCAGGCAGTGGACACGCTCATGAATGGTCTCCATGCCGATTGCCGCGAGATATCTCAGTCCGATCTCCACGGCTGGCAGCATCAGATAGTTGATGGTGCCGTCTTCAAAGCCGGCTTCCCCGGGAGTCAGGTAAAAGCCAGATCCGGCGTCGGCGGCGGCGAGCACTGAGGAGAGCGTGATCGTTCCTCCGGCAAACCAGGGGCGGCGCAGTCTGGCCAGCGCGGATACCCGAGCCAGCAAGCATCCAACGCCCGTGGGGTAGCCGAACATTTTATAGAAGGAGAGAGCCACGAAATCGGGATGCCACACTGAGAGATCCAGGCGATTGGAAGGCACAAAGGCGGCGCAATCGACCAGGACATCCCACCCCTGCTGTTGCGCGCGCGCAATCCAGGCGAGCGGGTGCTGCACTCCGCTGACGTTTGACTGAGCGGGATAGGCGAAGAGGCCCGGCGGTTCTGGATGCGCCCGCGCCAGCAGGCGGGACAGGTAGAGCTCATTGACGCGCAGATCGGGGGACTCCAGGGGCACATAGGTGACGCTGGCACCCTTTGCGCGCGCAAATTCGCGCAGACCATTCACCGAGTTGTGATTATCGGCAGTGAGCAGATAGCGCCCGCCTGGCTGAAAGGGGTAGGACTCTCCGACGAGCTTGAGGGCGCCGCTGGCATTGGGGGTAAAGATGACCACGTACTCCTCTGGCGAGGCATGAAAGTAGCTGAGCACAGACTGACGAGCGCGATCTACCAGGTGAGTCATGGCCTGTGAGGCCGGATTGGTGGAATGGGGATTGCCGAAGACATGGCAACGCAACAGTTCCAGGTGTTCGCGCAACTGGCATTCGGCATAAAGTCCCGCGCCGGTGTAATCCAGGTAGACGTGCCGCCGGGCGTCCAGGCGAGCATACTCCGTAGTACGGAGCGTATCAAGGTCTTGCGTGGCCGCAAAGGTGGGATAGCGCTGCCGGAATGCGGCCAGAGCTGTTGCCAGGGCCGTGGCGCTGGCTGGAGATGAGGCTATATGTGAATAGGTCACGAATGCTCCCTTTCTGGAGATAGAGGGCTCCAGTCCCTGTCAGGAGAGAAGTTCTCCACGTGCTCGCCGGGCCAGCAAGACGGTCCAGGCAAGCGGGTGAAAATGACCGCAGATCAGGTTGCCATCATAGGGCTGGTCATGATCGCCTCCCTCTCCCAGTTCGATTTCCAGACGCCTGATTTCCATCCAGTTCGTGCGGCGAGCATCCCAGAGTTCCCTGACTGTAATGGCAGTGGTCAATTCTCCCTGATTCGCTCGTTTGAGCATCGCGTCCATCTGCGGCGGCGTGATCTCGGA
>DASZXF010000927.1:0-3968 GCA_035546055.1 Ktedonobacteraceae bacterium | reverse complement strand
CGCTCTTTTATTGGGATGATTGCGGAATCTGCCCTGGCTCAGTTCTTTGTGGATAAAGCGTTTATCGGGGTGCGCGGACTGTCAACTCAGCATGGCATCACGAGTCCGTTCCTCGAAGAAATCGCGCTGAAACGTCAGATGATCAAAGCAAGTCGGGAGGTCTTTGTGCTGGCGGATCATACCAAATTCGACCAGACCTTTGCCGGCTTGATTGCCCCGCTCAGTGCAGTGCATACGGTCATTACCGATGAACGCGTTGATCCGGGCGTGCTCCAGGCCATTCGTGAGGCTGGCCCACGTGTGCAGGTCGCGCCTCTGCGTGAGGAGGCAGCTTTTGAGGATGCCGAGATCAAAGCAGATATGCGGCATCCTTGAAGATCGCTGCTCTCCTGTCACCGTTTTTTCATCTTGAGGGGTCTTTCGCCATCATGGGAAGCACGCGAGCCTGCCCTGGTTGTGTGCGTCATGCGTTCAGGTGGAGAGCTGGAGCTTGCTCTGACAGACCTGAGATTGTGCTTCTATCAGGAGATGTTGCAGTTCAAGCTGGCGCAGGCCGGGGGCGAAGGTGGCAAGCTGGCGCTGCAACAGGTCAAAATAACTGGCGCGTAGCTCGGTGTTGACGTTGACTTTCGCGATGCCCAGGCTGATGGCTTGCCTCAGATCTTCATCTGGCAGACCGGAGGCGCCGTGTAGGGAAAGAGGCAACGGAATGGCCTGGCGCAGGCGGGACAGGCGCTCCCAGTCCAGCGCGGGCGGGTGCTGATAGATGCCATGGATGTTGCCGATAGAGACGGCCAGGCAGGCCGGTTGCGCGCGCTCTACAAAGAGCGCCGCCTGGGCGGGATCGGTGAGTAGACCAGCCTGCGCGGCGCTGGCGATATCTTCATTGCCTTCGACGCGGCCCAGTTCCGCTTCGATTTCCACGCCGTAGCGCCTGCCTGACGCGACCGCCTGGCTGACAAAGGCGATATTCTCCTCGAAGGGCAGGCGCGAGCCATCGGCCATGATGCTGCCAAGGCCTGACTGGCAGGCGCGTTCAATCTGCGCGAGGTCGCTGACGTGATCCAGTTGCAGACAAACAGGCACAGGCGCCTGTTCGGCAATGGCGCGCAGACTGGCCACCAGATACGCTCCCTGGGGCGCGGCAAAGGATTTTTCGCTGATGAGCAGGATGATGCCGCTCTGCTCCTGGTGTGCCGCCTGCACAGCCGCGACCGCTGTCTCGAAGGTGTAACAGGTGAAGGCGCCCAGCGCCGCGCCGCGCTGCTGCTGCAGGTGTAAAAGCTCTGTGAATGACGCCAGCATGGTTAGTGTTCCTCCAGTTCTCCCTCGATATGCAGCACAGCGCAGGGCAAAAGCTCCAGCGCGATTTGCCCGTTTGGCGCCGGGAGCAGTGGCTGCCGCGTGCTTCTGAAGCGTTCTGGCTCATACATGGCCTGGCGGGCCGTGGTTTCGTCCAGCACGCGGGCGCGCAACTGGCTGGTGTTCGGCAGATGCAGCCATAGCTCCTGATCCTCGGAAGTGAGATTCGCGAGCAGGAGCAGCAGACGCCGCTCCTGGCGCATGGCCAGCGCTTCCAGTCTGCCCGCCGCGTCGTGCTCCACGGCCAGTAATGCGCCGCTCTGAAACTCGGCAATATCGGCGAAGACGTGATAGAGCGGAAAGAGCGCGCCCGGCAGGTGAGGAAACTGTGGGCGCGGCTGCTCGATAGGCGCCTGTTCCAGTAACCCGCGCCAGCCCGTCGTTTCGTAATAGGTGAGCCAGCGTGCGCCGGACACGCCCAGATGGCGCAGGCTGCCCAGGGTCCAGCCTGCGCCAAAGAGCGACATCTGGCGGGCATCTACTGAGGCTGGCAATATATCCCGGGCTGACTCCTCTTCGGCGACCGTGGCCGCTGCGTTGAAGCGCGGTTTCAGCGTGATCGGTCCGACGCTGAGCGGCAATCCCTGCGCGAGGCGCCGGGCATTGTCGGCAGTCACAGCCTGAGCCGGCAGCGTCTCGACCAGCGAGCGCTGATCGAAGGCATGGACCTGGGGATTGATGGGATACGTCACCAGATCCGCCAGGTCGAGCGGTAGCGTGGCCCGGTTGAACTCGGCGAAGTTGGCGCGGCTGCCGGCGCCCAGTTGCATGGTCAGCCCTGTTTCCGCCCTGTGTACTCTGGCCTGTTCCAGCATGGCCCTGGTGGTGACGTGGCTCGTGTGCGCGAAGCAGGAGAGGCGTGCGACCGTCATATGCCTGGCGGCCAGCAGGCGAAAGAGCGGTGCCAGTTCCCGCCCCGCGTCGTCGCAGACCACTGACAGTTCCAGTTCCGCTGGCAGCAAGGTCGCCTGCTCGCGCGCGTTCTCCAGCACATTTTCCCAGGCGGCGCGGGCCAGGTCGATTTCCGCCCAGAGATAGGCAGGGCGCAGGGCGCGCAGATGGGCGAGGGTGACGGGAGCGAGCGGTGTGGTGGGTTGGGCCAGTCCGAAGCCGAGCGCGGGTAGCTTACCGGAACTGCGCAGGCTCACCGTAACACGCGGCCTGGCCTCTGCCAGGATCGTCGGGCTGGCGGACACGCCGGCAGTATCCAGCGGACGCAGCGTGATGCGCTGCGTAATGCGCGTGCCCGCCGCCAGTTCGACGGGAAACGGCAGATGCAATGGCGTGCAGTAGGTTTTATAGGAGGCGTCGGTCCAGTTGCGCTGGTCCTCCATTTCAAACAGCTCGCCGCTCAAGCGCAGTTCCACGCGGTTTTGCCAACCATGAGTGGATGCGGGGGCGCAGGCATAACGCATGGCGCGTATATCCTTGAAAGGCTGATGCGGCGAGATGGCAGACGGGAAGACGCTGTGCTGCGTTCCATGTGGCGTCTCAACCTCCACCTCGGCCCCTGCCAGGGCCATGGGATGCAGGACACAGAAACCAATACGATTTTTGCGGAAGGAGCGTCGCGCCTGGCCAGCCAGGGTAAAAGTGATCTCGCCTGCGCTGCTGCCACTGATGGTTCCCTGCCAGATAAAGTCAACCTCGGCAGTGACATGCTCGGCCACGAAACTGACCTGAAAGGCGTCCTCCTGCGCCTTTACGTCGTAAGAGAGAAAACGCGGCGCGATGGTCTGCCAGTTGTGATCGCGTACCGCCGCGTAGATGCCGCTCAAAACCTCTACTGGTGGAGACGCGAGGAGGCGAATGTTGCGCAGCGCCCCCGCTTCCAGGGTGACCAGCAGCGGCCCGGCTCGCAGATAGTGGCGGGCCGCTGCTGGTTGAGATGAGCCTGTGCGGATCACCTCAACCTCTAGTTGCTCCATGCCGCCTCCACAGGATTGGCCAGGCGGCCAATCTCCTCCACCGCGACCTCAACCACGTCGCCGGGCTTGAGGTACAGCGCGGGATGGCGGAAACAGCCCACGCCAGCCGGGGTGCCGGTGGAAATGACATCGCCGGGATAGAGCGTGATATGAGCGGAAAGGAAGGCGATGAGCTGCGCCACGGAAAAGAGCATATCGCTGGTCGGAGCGTGCTGTCTGCGCTCGCCATTGACATAACTGGCGACGTGCAGACGTGAGGGATCGGCGATCTCGTCGGTTAGCACGATTTCCGGTCCCATGGGACAGAAGGTATCAAAGCCTTTGCCGGTCGTGATTTGATGGTCGGCGAACTGCACATCTCGTCCGCTGACATCGTTGACCACAGTGTAACCAAAGACGTGCTCCAGGGCGTTTTCCACGCCGGCGCGGCTGGTCTTCTGGCCCATGATGACTGCCAGCTCCACTTCGTAATCCACCTGGCTCTGTGGTTCGGGCAGGCGAATGGCCTCGCCGGGTCCGATGATAGAAGAGGGCAGCTTGGCGAAAAACTGCGGATACGTCGGGAGCGTGGCGCCGGGATTTTCTTCGAGATGGCTGCGATAATTGAGGCCGCTGAAAAGCACTTTGCCAGGATTGGGCAGCGGGGCCAGGGTGAGATAATCGGCCACCCTCTCCGCG
>DASZXF010000926.1:0-2152 GCA_035546055.1 Ktedonobacteraceae bacterium | reverse complement strand
ATAGTATGGGCATGATGGCCCAATACCGGGGTGAGCACGAGCGCGCGCTGGCCATTTACCAGGAAGCCCTGGTACTCTGCCGCGAACTGGGCGATGTCTGGCGAACCGGGGTTGTGTTGAACAACCTGGGAACTCTGCTCAAAGATCAGGGGCGTTATCGGGAAGCCATGCCATTGGCCGAAGAGAGCCTGGCCTGCTTCCGTCAGGTGGGCGATCTGGATAGTACCGCCGGGTTACTCAACAACGTGGCAGTCCTGCTCCTGGCTCAAGGCGAGTTTGACCGGGCTACCCGGCTTTTCGAGGAAGCCCTGGTCCAGCTTCGTCAGCAACAGGATAAACTGGGGGGCATTGAGCCGCTGCAAAATCTGGCCATGGCGGCCCAGAGGCAGGGTCATTATGAGCGGGCCAGAGGTTTTTTGCAGGAGGCCATGGTCCTCAGTCGCGAAATTCAGGACGAATGGGGTCTGGCCATCGAGCTTCAGATACTGGGGCTGTGCGCCTTTGGAGAGGGAGCATTTCAGGAAGCAGATGAGTGTTACCAGGAATGCCTGGGGTTGCAGCGTAAGCTGGAGTATAAGCAGGGAATTGCAACTGTCCTGGTCAGCCTGGGTAATCTGCGGGTCGCTCAGAACAACCCCCGGGAAGCGAGGGCGTTGTACGCGGAAGGGCTTCTGCTTTGCCAGCAGACGCACGATCAGGCAGGCCTGGCGGCTGTTCTTGAGGGACTGGCCTGGCTGGCGGCGGAGATGAATAGAGCAGACCAGGCCGGGCATTTCTTTGCTGCCGCAGCGGCATTACGCAGAGAAACCGGGGCAATTTTGCCTCCCTGCGAGCAACCACTGCATGAGCAGCGACTTGAGCAGATGCGGACAACGCTGGGGGACGCTGCATGGGAGCAGGCCTGGCAAGCCGGGGCGGCACTGCCCCTGGAGCGGGTAATAGCCGAAGCCCTGGCGCTAACCTCAGACACCGGAGAGAACGCCCGGACTGAACCCTCATTAGAGGAAAAGCCAGCCAGAACCCTGAGTCCTCGGGAACGCCAACTGGTCGGCTTACTGGCGCAAGGGCTGACCAATCGTGAGATCGCCGCATTGCTGGCTATCTCTATTCGCACCGTTGATAAGCATGTCACCAATCTGCTGGCCAAACTATCCCTGCAATCACGCACGCAGGTAGGAGTCTGGGCAAGTGCCCACGGGTTGACGGACCCCATGAAAGTAGAGCTTTGATTATTGGCGACCTGATGACCTGCGTAGATACGTATACGTAGGTCATCAGGTCGCTATTGCGCCTTTCCCCACTCCTGGTAGCGATAAAAGTTCCTCGCCAAAATATGTCTCAAATAAGGGGCGCCTGCTATGCTTATGACAGAGCAAAGAGCGAACGGCATCTCCGGCAGGAAGCATGAAGATATCCGAGGAGGGCCAGCGCAGATGCTTTACCGCACAAGATGGCTTCTGCTTTGGCAACAAAGAGAAGAACAGATGTGTCTGGAAAGATAAATGGACGATGCATTCAGGCCGCGCAAACGGCAACATTTTGACCAGTAAAATCATTTTTGCTTATTGCACACAAGAAAGGAATATCCTATGCATCAAGTTGCCACATCGCATGCTGTAAAGTTTGGTGGTAAAGTCCTGAAACCCGTCGCCGTCGCTACCCTCGTCGTGGCAGGTTCTACTGTCGCTCCTGTGGCTGCCGCAGCGGCTCCTTTCGTTGTTCCTGTCGTTGCCAGTGCCGCTGCCGTCTTCGGTCTGGCCGCGCTGGCGAAAAAAGCGTTCGAGAAATAAACAGTAGATTTTTGCGGTCTGCAACCTGCGTAGTCAGCGTGGTTGAACAGCCACTCAGGCTACGCAGATTGCAGACGTGGCAAGACGTGAAGTATCTCCATGTCACTTACGGCTATTGTTATCTGATCGCGTATGCTTCGCTTCTTTCATCCTGTCAGAGGGCCGGGATCGCTGGTTCTCTTTCAACTGTTGAAGCGCTGCGGCAGCATTGCGGCGAAACTTTTTATTCTGAGGACTACACTGCACAGCCTGGTGATAAGCCTCCACTGCTTCCTGATAGCGTTTCTGAGCCAGCAGAATTTCCCCTTTGCTGTCCCAGAGTTCACCGTTATAGGGATCGCGCTTGAGAGCGTCTTCAATGC
>DASZXF010000925.1:0-12773 GCA_035546055.1 Ktedonobacteraceae bacterium | reverse complement strand
GAATAGCTGTCCTGTGGATGAGTAATACGTTCGGCGTTGCGCTGTTGCTGGCCAACTGAGAGCGAAAGGCTCTGGTGGCTACCCGGCGCTCCATACGTGGATGGTTTGGCGAGGGGCGCCGGAGGCGATCCACTGGCCATCGGGCGACCAGGCGACGACGCTTATCTCTGGCGTGGTGAGGCCAACGTATCTGTAAAGCTGGCCGTTGACTGGCTCTCTCTGGTCCGGTAGCGGGTCGAGTGTGACGGCGTTGACCATCTGCAAGGCGGGCGGCGTTTCGTGTCCGTGATAGGTGAAAAGGGTATTGCCGATTGCCGCGTTCCAGATATTGACCGCGCCTCGGCTGCAGGAGACGAGACTCTGGCTATCGGGGGACCAGTCCAGGCTCTGCACTGCTCCTGGTTCGCTGTAGGCGCTGATGGTCAGACCGATCGTGGCATTCCAGATCTGGATGCTGGCGTCATAGCTACCCGAGGCGATCCACTGGCCATCGGGTGACCATGCCAGGGCAAAGATCAGGTTGCTGTGCCCTCTATAGATGAGCAGATCGGTGCCGCTCATGGCTTCCCAGACGCGCACGGTGTTATCATAGCCGCCAGTGGCGATAGAACTGCCATCGGGCGACCAGGCTGCGCGGTAAACGGCATCCCTGTGATGAGTATAGGTAACGTAGGTGTAGCCTGTCTGGATATCCCAGACGCGCACGCTTTTGTCGATGCTGGATGAGGCAATGCGCCGGCTATCGGGCGACCAGGCCAGGCCGGTGACGATATGCGTGTGCTCTCTGTAGCTGTGTATGACCTGCCCGGAGTGAACTTCCCGGATCTGTACAGTTCTGTCATCCCCGGCTGAGGCCAGGTATCTGCCATCAGGCGACCAGCGCATCATGCGAATATTGCCCTGATTGTGCTGGTAACACTGCACCGTCTGACCGTCTTGCGCATTCCATATGTCAATGAGCGGGTTACGACCAGCTGAAGCAAGCCGGGTGTTGTCGGGCGACCAGACCAGGGTCTGGATGCCATCATACTCGTTGTTGTGCTTGCAGCGCAGCGCTCCCTGAGCCAGGCGCGGCTCCTCCGGGACTGGAGTCGGTGTGGGTGCCGGTGTACTGGCTGGCGTCGGCGCCGTGATGGCCTTGACAGTGGCAAAGGAGCCGCTGGCGACACGCGTGGCGATATCCTGCAATTCGGCTTTGACGCTATGCATATTGAACGGCCTCTTTAACTCATCCATATCCACCATACGGGCTACCAGTCGTGCCAGCGCCTGGGGAGTCCGCTGACCCGCTGGCAGAAGCAAGGGAGAGAAGCGGAAAGGATTGAGCGATGGATCTGCTCCGGTCAAAAGATGATGCAGGGTGGCTCCCAGGCTATAAATATCGGAGCGCGGCGTTGTCTGGGTTTTGCCGTACTGTTCGGGGGCTGCGTAGCCGGGCGAGCCAAAGGCCACCGTATCCTTGATCTGACCCGGCTTGAAATGGCGTGCAATGCCAAAGTCGATCAGGTAGATATGGCCGGAGGCGGTGCGCATGATGTTGAGGGGCTTGAGATCGCGAAAGATAATCGCCGGCTGGCGTGTATGGAGGTACTCAAGTACGTTGCTCAATTGAAGCGCGACGGCCAGAGCCTCGGCTAACGGCAGATAGCCACCGGGCTGTTTTTCTTGATAGGTGTCCAGCGTCTCCCCTTCGATGTAGTCCATGACCAGATACCAGTTGCCATCCTCGCCAAAGTGATCGTAGATGCGTGGCAAGTTGGGATGCATCAGCTCGGCCAGTAAGAGCGCCTCTTTTTTGAAGGCTTCCGTGATTTCGCTCTGCTCCTGGACATTCAGACCAGCCTGCGCTTTCATCTCCTTCACTGCCAGCAGGCGTCCGCCCAACTGGGTATCCTCCGCCTGGTAAACTGCGCCGAAGCCGCCGCTGCCCAGTTCGTGCAACAGGCGGTAGCGCTGGTGTAACAATTCAGGTTTTGTGCTCTGCTCCAGAGGCTTGCCACAGCCAAAGCAAAAGGCCGCCTGTGGAGGATTGCTCGTCTGGCATGCAGAACAAATACGTGAAGAACCGGTCATATGCTCTCTTTCCCCTGGCGCTGCTACGGATGCTATTCTGTGGGTGCCGTTATCATAACCTCTACTAAAAAGAACGTCAAGCTATGGCAACGTCCAAATCGTTTGCCAGAATCCGCGTCCCAGGAGAGGAGGGGAATGAAGTGGGATGTTTGTTCGTTGTATATCTATGGAATCTGGCATTTCGCGGCTTGCCTGATTTGAGGAGAAGCGGCTGCAGGCCAGTTTTCGGAATACTATGTAATTGCGACATGAGTATGTATAGAGTTTTGCATGGGAGGCATTATGGAAGCGTATCCATATGATCGTGAGTCGTTAGAACGAGATTGTGCGCTTGACTTTTTTATTGCTGGTGGACCCGGCGGGCAGCACCGCAATAAGGTTGAGAGCGGTGTGCGCCTGGTTCACCGGCCCAGTGGCCTGATGGTGACGGCTACCGAGCGCCGTTCACAGTACGAGAATCGCGAGATGGCTTTCGCGCGCATGGCGCAACGGCTGGAACGAGCGCAGCGCCGCGAGACTCCGCGCGTCCCCACGCGTCCGAGTAAGGCCAGCCAGGAACGCCGTTTGCAGGCAAAACGCCATACGGCCCTGAACAAACAACGCCGGGCGGCTGTTATCCACGGAGAGGGGTGACAGTCGCTTTTTTGTTGCCTCTTTTATACTCGTCACATGTTTACTTACCCGCTTTGATTACCTGCCTCTTTCCATGCTCCATGATGTGTTTATCTATCCTCCTCTGTCATTTACCCCTTTTTATTGCCCCGTTATTATTTGTATCAACTCAAAAATGGCGTGGTAGCCGATGACCAGCAGGGCGGCGCAGGCCAGGGTGCTGTGGATAGCTCGCCAGGTGCGGATAATGCGGCGGGCACGCTGCTGGCGCTGGAGGGAGAGAGCCAGGCGAGCGTATTCGCTGAGGGCGGTGCGCACGCGCTGGAAGTCGGCGGTCTCCTGCTGCGGCAGATTGGGCATGGGTTGCATGGAAGAGAGACCTTCGGAGAGGGCGAGGTTGCAGTAGCGTTTGAAGGGCAGCGATTTGCCAGCGCTCAACCGTTCGATGGTCAGCCTGAGTTCGCGCAGATGATCTTCGACGGAACTGGCGATGCCGGCCCCGTTGTTGTCGGCTTCGCTGGCGATGACGCGAGCCTGCCAGAGGTCGAGCAGGCGTCCGCCGAGGCCACTGAGGACGAGGAAGATGAGCGCGTAGAGCGCGGTAGTGCCAAAGGCGGCTTCGGTGAAACGCTGGCCCACGAAGGAGATGTTTTGCGTGATGTTCTGCCAGTTTTCATGCACGCCGACGAGCAGGACGCTGAGAATGCCAAACCAGATGTGCAGCCAGAGCCAGTTGTGTACTTTGCCCGGCAGGCGTCTGACAAAGCGCCGCCGCAGGGTGTAGGCGGCGACGAGCAGAACGGTGATGAAGGCGACGATACCGAAGGCGCGGTAAGGGTCGTTGTTGGGATTCGGCGCGGCACTGCTTGCGTGGGCCAGCAGGAGGACGATGAGCAGCACCAGCAGCGAGGCACCCAGAAAGAGCCAGTTGAAGCGCGAAAGAGGCGTTTTCCAGATGCGCCGCGCGCTTCTGGCTTCGAGCGGAGGTTTGCTTGCTGTAGTCATGATCTGCCTGTCTCCTTGCTAGACGCTGCGTTTGCGTAGAATTTCTTCTGTTGAACCAAAGAAGCGCGCGGGCTGAACGCGCAGAGCTGCGCCGGTGGGACAGGCCTGGACGCAGGCCTGGTCGCGATAGCCCGCGCAGAGGTCGCATTTGATGGCGATTTTCTTGCGCAACTCGTCGTAACCGCTGCGCGGCGGAAAGATGTCCAGGGGACCGGGCGTGGCTCGTTTACCTCCCGCCGCGTCTGAACTGACGACGGGCAGACTCTTGCGCCCGCGCTGACCTGCCGCGCGGGTGGTCGCTGGCGTTTTGCGCGCCTGTTCGGTGCCGGCGGTTCTGGCGAACCAGGCGTTGAAGCGTTGCCAGGCTCCGCTGGCCGGTTCCTCGTCTTCGATGTGCGCGATGGAGATGGCTCCATACGGACAGCGCTCGGCGCAGATGCCGCAGCCGATGCAACTGGCGGTGATGTAGACTTCCCCGTTGGGATGGCGCGCGATGCCGGCCCGGCTACAGAGCAGGCACACGGGGTCCTGGCACTGGCGGCAGGCAGTGGCGATGCTGATGTTGCCAACGATCATGCCCTGGCGGTTCATACGTGAATGCCCGTGCCGCCGTTCGCACGCGGCTTCGCACTCGCTGCAGTGTATGCACTTGTCCAGGTCTATGATCAACACTTCGGTGCCCTCAACCACGCCGTCGTTGACCAGGCTGTGCAAACCTTCCTGGGCGGCGGGATCGGCGGGCTTGCTGGTGGGAATATGGGGCAGGCGTGCCTGTCCCTGGAGGCCGGCGGGCTGCGTGGAGGCAGCGGCTTCCAGATAATCGCGCAGACGCAGGGCGAAACGCTGCTCGACCTGTGGATAGCGAGCGAAGAGAGCCAGGACGGCCTGGCGCGGTACTTCGGCCACGCGGCAGCGGTTGATGGTGGTGACGGTGACGGCCTGTCCGTCCCCGAGCAGATCCAGACCTCCGGCGAAGTAATCGCCAGCCTGGCGATAGGCGATGATACGCTCGTCGCTTTTGCCGTGACCGGTGCCCATCTCAGTGCGCCGCGCAACTTTGACAAAGCCTTCGAGCAAAATATGCAGGGTTTCGCGCGGGGGACGGCCCTTGCGATCCTCGACGAAAAGCCGCTCGCTGCGCTCGTACTGGTGTACTGGCGTGCGGCGAATCATCTCCTGAAAATCAACCTCCGCCACACCCTCGAAGAGTTCCAGGCGGGTGAGGATGGTCTGCAGCGAGGTGGCATGTACACAGCTCTCAAAATGTTCGCGCACGCCCGGCACCAGTTCCATGAGCCGGCGCACAACCTGCTCCGGCACCTGGAAGATCAGGGTAGGAATGTGCGCCCGCGCTGAAACTTTATACGGCTGGCCCGTCATCATTCCGTCCTCGCCGGCGTACTCGCCGCGCTTGAGCCGGGCCAGGAGAATGTCGTTGTTCTCGCGGTCGCTGGCTGTGAGGGTCAGTTGTCCCTCCAGGATCAGGTAGAGGTCGCGTCCATACTCGCCCTCGCGCAACAGCAGCTCGCCCGCCTGGAGCAGCAGAGGACGCGAGGCCGCGATGAGGTGCAGCAGGTAGGTGTTGGGAACCTGTTCGGTGTTGCTGAGCACACGCTGCTCGCGCAGGTGTTGCAGCAATTGCTGGAGAGACCAGCCGCCTGGTATGGCCTGGTTGACCATGTTCATGTTGGGCTGGCTCTTCCACGACAGACCAATGCGCTGCTTGAGATCCAGCATGAGCAGGTCACGATGGTTGTCTACCGGGCAAACAGGCACGCAGGAACCGCACATGATGCATTCATGGGTGAAACGGGCGATGGCCGGGGCGATGATATCAGTGACATTGGCATGATTGAGGGCGGCGATGGTCATGCCGTGGGAGCCGGGCAGGGGACAGGCCTCCATGCAGCGATTGCAACCAATGCACATGTCAATCTCGAAGGCCAGGCGGGCCGCGTCCAGCGGGACCAGGCTGGCGCGGTGCTCCAGTCCCACGACGGGCGTTGACGGTACAGGTTGCGCTGACTCCGCGCTGTTCCCGGCGGCGCGGGAGAGCTTTTTGAGCTTGCCGGAGATGGACTCTGGCGGGCAGGAGAAATAAAAGAGCATGTTGCCGATGACGAAGCGATCCCCGTGTTTGAGCAACGCGGCATCCTGTACGCGTTCGCCATTGAGGAGAACGCCATAGCGGCTGTTGAGGTCGCGCAGGGCGATGCTGTCGGGGGTGCAGGTGATTTCGGCGTGGTGGCGCGAGGTCGAAGGATCGTCCAGCGCAATATCATTCTGCGCGTCCCGCCCGATCTGGTAGCGTCTGCCCTGCGTCAGCAGCAGCGTGCGCGTGCGCCCGTCCGGTCCCAGCAAAACCAGGGTAGGCGTGTTGGCCGGCAGCAGGCGCAGGAGATCGGGCGAAATAAGGCGGGTGATCTCGCTGCGCGCCTTGAGCGCGATGGCTGACTGCTGACCGGTGTCGTTGTTCTCCAACCGGAGCAGCGGCGCGGGCACGCCCTGCTGGTTCAGCCATTCGTCGAGGTCGAAGGCTGGCGAGAAAATCTGGCGCGCGATGGGAGCCAGGTTGACATGGTGATCAATAGCACGCTTGAGGGTCAGAGCCTGCCCGCGTTCACCCAGCAGCAGCGCGCCCACAGCGACCCCATTGCGCAGCACCACTTTGCGATAGCTGCGCGGCTGCGGCTCGGCGACGATTTCATGGAAGCTGGCAGCCTGCGGACGCCGGGTCAGACCCAGAGCCACGAAGTCAAGGCCGTGCAGAAAAGTCGCGTTATAGAACGGGGCTTCGCTGGCGGGCGGAGGCACGCTGATGGACCCGCTCATGTGCAGGGCCGCTATGCGGGCCTGTTGAATGGCCGGGTACCACTGGCCGAGGACGCGTGTGCGTCCGCTGAGTGGCTCGACGCTTTCGATAATATCGCCCGCCGCGTAGATATCGGGGACGCTGGTGCGCATAAAGCGGTCGACCTGCACACCGCGTCCGCAGACCACTCCGCTGCCGTTGAGCAGTTCAAGGTTCGGCTCAATGCCAATGGCTACCAGCACAAGCTGGCAGGGAATCTGTCGTCCGCGCGTGGTGCAGACGCCGAGCACCTCGCCGTCCTGTCCAATGATGCGCGTGATCTCCTCCTCGGTGCTGACCTCGATGCCAGCGCGCCGCTCCTCTTGCAGAATCATATCCGAGGCCACGGCGTCGAGCACTTCTGACCAGAGCCGCTGTCCGCGCATGAGATGCGTGACCTCGTAACCGCGCGCGGCCAGCGTTTCGGCGCTTTCCAGGGCCAGGGTGCCGCTGCCGCACACAACAATCTGGCATACCCGTTCCAGGCGATTGAGTACATGCTGATAATCCGCCACGCTGCGCAGCGTAAATACACCCCCCAGGTCGTGACCGGGACAGGTCAGACGGCGCGGACGGGCGCCACTGGCCAGCAGCAAGGTATCATACGCCAGCAACTTGCCATTCTGCAGACGCAGCGCGTGCTGAGCGGGATTCAGCGCCGTCACTCGCGCGGGCAGAAAGCGAATGTCGTGCTCCTGGTAGAACGTCGTCGGACGCGCCCACAGCTTTTCCTCCACCAGCTTACCGGCCAGGAAATCCTTGAGCGCGGGCCGGTAATAGACCGGAAAAGGGTCTTCCGCCACAATCGTCAGGGCGCACTCCGCGTTCTCCGCGCGCAGTACCTCGGCGGCAGTGATGCCCGCGATCCCGTTTCCAATGATGACATACGATGCTGGCATAGTCCTCTCATGCTCCAATCGGCACTATTGGCTCACGAACCTGCTTTATTGACAAAAAAGAATGCAGGTTAAGATGGTGTGCATTTGTTCCCCCACAAATACTACTACATGAGCAATAAGTTGACACTATTTAGTGCTTGTAGATACACTCTTTTCCTATAGAGGACGGAGAGACACCTGAAAAGGGGGATGCAGATGCCAGGTATAGATCAGCTAACAGGCCAGATGCTGGGCGTGTATCGCGTTGAGCGAGTGCTGGGACAGAGCCAGCTGGGCGCGGCGTATCTGGCGGTAGAGCCAGGACGCGGCACCAGAGTGATGATTACGACGTTTACTTTTCCACACGGCCAGGAGGCGCGGGAGCGTGAGCAGTGTCGCGCGCGTTTCGCCAGGGAGGGAGCGCGCCTGACTCGTCTGGTTCACCCGGCGATTATACCCATTTATGCCTGTGGAGAGCAGGATGATTTTCTCTATCTGGTGACAGCCTTTGTCAAGGAACCTTCCCTGGGCCAGATTTTGCGGCAGAACGAGCGTTTGACGCCGCCGCAGACCCTGCACGTGCTCAGACAACTGGCGGCTGGCCTGGACTACGCCCATAGTCAGGGCGTAGCACATGGGATGCTCAGTCTGGCCAATCTGGTCATGAACGCCAGCCATGAAACAGGCATTGCCGGTTTTGGCCTGCATACCATGTTGGAGATGCACGGCAGTAGCCAGAGCGCTCGCCCGCTGGCCCATCTTTCCAGCGCGCAGGGGGCGTTTCTGGGCAGTCCCGAGTACATCGCGCCGGAGCGCGTGCTGGGCCTGGCCTGCGATTGGCGGGTGGATATTTACGCGTTGGGCGTGATCGTTTTTGCCCTGCTGAGCGGCATCCAGCCTTTCCATGCCGCCACGCCCCTGGATACTGCTTTACAACGCTTGCAGCAGCCCACGCCCCTGCTTCACGCCATCTGTCCCGACGTACCCGAAGCCTTCGATCTGGTCATCGGGCGCGCCCTGGAGCGCGATCCCGCGCGGCGTTTTCAAAACGCGGGCGAGTTTGTGAGCGCCTTTGAACGTGTACTCAAGGCTCAGGAAGCCGCGCAGTCGGTCAATATGGCGGCGAGTGGACCCCGTGAGCCGGAGGCGCAGATGACCATGCCACCTACGGTCAACTGGTTCGACGAGCAGATCACGCCTTCGGGACGCTGGCAGGTGGCCCCATCAATCGGCCCGGCCCGTATGCGCACCCTTGAGCAATCACCCTACAGCACGGATCGCCTGGAGGCGCCAGAGCAGGCTCAACTGGCCCCCTCGCCGTATAGCACAGATCGCCTGGAAGCGCCGGGCAAGTCACCGCTCGCGCCCTCGCCGTACAGTACGGATCGTCTGGAAGCGCCGGGCAAGTCACCGCTCGCGCCCTCGCCGTATAACACTGAGGGACTATCCGCGCCGCAGACGCCGCCACGCGGCGCCATACCCAAAGCGCCAGGAGCCTCGCTGGCCGGCATCGATCCCTTTGCCTGGTGGTCCAGCCGCGCCATCGGACGCAAGCCCCTGCCAGCCGCGCAGCCAGCCGCCGCGCGGCCCGCCCCTTTGCGCCTGGCCCTTCCCGGTTTTCAGACTCACGCTCACCGACGCCCGGATCAGCAGGGCCGGCGCAAGGTAGTCGCTCTGGCCGTGGCAGGCGTGGCGACAGCGGGAGCGCTGACCATCGGCGCCGTCACCTTTGCCCATCTAACCCAGAGCATCAAGCAGCCAGCTCGGTCCTCAGCGTCAAGCGCGCCAACCGTCACGGCCAGAGCGACCACAACGCCCGCCGCCACGAAAGCGCCAGCGCACACAGGTACCGTCATCGGCGCCACCACCCTGGCGGCCAACAGCGCGCGGATCTTCACCAATCCCGCCGATGGCGTCAGCAGTCTGCTCATTCGTCTGGCCAACGGCAACTTCGTAGCCTGCGAGCGCACCTGCACCCATCAAGGCGTCTCGGTGAATTACGATCCGAGGAGCAAAATGATCGTCTGTCCCGCCCACGGCGCCGTCTTCGATCCCAAAAATGGCTTCAGCCACGTCTCCGGCCCCGGTCAGGGACCGCTGACCCGCGTGGCCATTCACGTCAACAATGACGGCACCATCACCACTGGCTAGCGCATCGGCCTCTATGGATCGTGCAAAAACGCTCAGTCCGCGCTGCCAGTGCGTTGCAGGGTGAGCAGCGTCACATCGTCCTCCTGTTCCCACTTGTCTCCGGTAAAGCCATGCAGGTGGGTGAGGACGAGATCGATCAGGGCCGTTTCCTGCGCGGATTTGCTCAGAAGCGCCTGGAGGCGGGGAAAGCCGAACATTTCGCCCGAGGGATTGTGGGCTTCCACCAGGCCATCGCTATAAAAGAGCAGACTTTCGCCCGGTGCCAGGACCGCCTCGAACTCCTCGTAGCGCGAACCGGGCAGCATCCCCAGTGGCATCCCGGTGGCCCATAACTCGCTGGCCGCCTCGTTTTGTTGCCGATAGGGCGCCTCGTGTCCGGCGTTGGCGTAGCGCAGACGCCCGCTGCTGGGATCGAGCAGGACGTAAAAGCAGGTCACAAAGACCCCGGCGGGAATCTCAGCGGCCAGTTGCTCATTGACCAGCTCAAGGATCTGCGCGGGCGAATCAAACGTGCGCGCGGTGCTGCGCAGCATTGTCAGCACCGTCGCCATGACCAGCGCGGCAGGCACGCCCTTGCCCGTGACATCGCCGATAATCAGTCCCAACTGACCGTTGTCGAGCGCGATCACATCGTAGAAATCGCCGCCAACTTCGCGCGCCGGCTGGTAATAGGGTACAAGCTGCCAGCCTGCCAGCGCCGGAATATCCCTGGGCAGAAAGGCCTGCTGAATGGCCTGAGCCGTGCGCAACTCTTGCTCGATGCGCTCGCGTTCGCGCACCTGGCGCTGCTGCTCCTGCACCATCTGAGCCACGCGCAGAGCCGGCGCGACCTGCGGCGCCAGCGCGGAGAGCATGGCGCGATCCTGGGGCGTATAGATATCGTCGTCCATGCGCGGCCCCAGCACCAGCAGGAGAAGCCATTTGATCAGTGAAAAAAAGAGGACAGCGCCCCGGATTACGCGCGCCAGCCGCCGGTAGCGCTCATTGGCAATGCGCGGCCCCAGCACCAGCAGGCCGATCAATTCGCCCTGGCTGGCCAGTGGCAGGACAAGTTCGTTCGCCTGTTGCTGCAGATCGTCCAGCAGCGGAGAGGTCAGGCGCAGGCGTGTGAGATCGAGCACGCCGTGGTGCTTCAATGCGTAGAGCACAAAAGGATCGTCCTCTGCCACCGTCACAGTAGAGTCGCCAGTTGAGTCATCAGCAGAGGCGGGATCAGCCTCCGCCTGCGCAGGGACGCGCACCCACAGCGCCAGGGTATGCGGCTGCATGGTCTGTTGAATAACCTTCAGGAAGCGCTCGCGCACCAGTTCCAGGTCGATCTCCTCACGCAGAGTTGAAGTAAACGCCTCAAGCGCCCGGCGCACCTCGCGATTATGCGTGTTGAAGCGCTGTTCGATCTTGTCCTGTAGATAGAGGCGCACGGGTTCGCAAATAATGGAGCAGGCGAACGTCGCGGCCACCAGAATAATGTGATCGGTATCGGCCTGAAAATGCGTGAGCAGGACAAAGGCCGAGAGGAACGCGTAGTACGCCAGTGATAGGCAAAAGCTCAGCAACACATAGAGTAGTGTGCTGTTCAGGATCAGCGCAAAGCTATAGCGCCTGTTGCCCAGAGTCAGCATACTCAGCAACGTCGGCAACAAAACAAAAGCGTAATCGGTATGCAGAATATTCAGCAGCGTCACAAAGAGCAGCGCCGTCAGGCTCATGCTCGTGAAAACGCGCACGCTCATCGCCCAGCGCGGGTCCAGGCGTCCCTGTTTCTTCTTTGGCGGAGCCGGAGCCTGCGCGGTTCTGCCTGTAATCTCAAAGTGTATCATTCAGCCCTCCGTATCGTGAATAGTACGATGGTACATCCAAATTTGTTGCGTGTCTATCTTTAATCTGGAACTCTTTTGTACACAACCTGATCTAGAGGAGGCGCGATAGCCCGAAACCCATGCACCCACAGAATTTGCCTGTGCAGCAGCGCGAGCCGCTCATCGCATACCCTGTCAGCCGTTATCCCTGTTTTTTGCTTGCTCGTTGCTCCATAACCCGCCTGGCTGGTCGGTGCTGGCGCCGCCGCTTGCCGACTGAGAGGGGGATGAGGAATAGCCGGCCCGGGCTTTTTATTGCTGGCCAGTTGCCATAGAGGGGCTTCTGGTGCTATGTTTTGGTGGACGTGGGTAAAGAGAGCAGTGTGAGCACAATGGATCAACATGCGCGATCATCTGCATAGAAGAACGTAACGCAAAAGCACATTCCGAGGAGGACATGACCATTATGTTGTTAGCAGGCGATATCGGGGGAACGAAAACCAACCTGGCGGTTTTCTCAACCGACGAAGAGGACGGGTGGAGGAAGCCCCTGGCGGAGGCAACTTTTCCGAGTGGGCGATATCCGAGCCTGGAAGCGCTGGTAGGGGAGTTTCAGGCCCAGCATCAGTATCCTATCGAACTGGCCAGTTTCGGGGTAGCTGGTCCGGTGGTGGGAGGAAAAGCGACGATTACCAATCTTCCCTGGGTTCTGGAAGAGAACCACCTGAAAGCGGCGCTAAACATTCCCTCCGTGAGCCTCTTGAACGATCTCAACGCTATTGCGCATGGTGTGCCGTATCTGGAGGCGCAGGATGTATACACGCTCAACGCGGGCCATGCGGTAGAGAAAGGATCGATTGCGGTAGTGGCGCCTGGCACAGGTCTGGGAGAGGCCTTTCTGTCCTGGGAAGGCGAGCGCTACCATCCCCACACCTCTGAAGGCGGGCACGCGGACTTCGCGCCTGCTGATTTGCTGCAACTGGAGTTGCTGCGTTACTATTTGCAACGCTTTCCGCACGTGAGCTTTGAGCGCTTTTGTTCCGGTCGCGGTCTGCCCAATATCTACACCTTTTTGAAGGAAACCGGGCGGGCGAGCGAGCCTGCCTGGCTGGCGGAACAGCTCAAGGAATGCCATGATCCCACGCCTGTCATCGTCGAGAACGCGCTGGACAAAGAGCACGCGTGCGAAATCTGTACCCTGACCCTGGAGCTTTTTGTGGCCATCATGGGAGCCGAGGCGGGCAATATGGCCCTGAAAGTCCTGGCCACCGGCGGCGTTTACCTGGGCGGAGGCATTCCCCCGCGTATCCTGCCGTTTCTCTCGGAAGGTCGCTTTATGCAGCCTTTTCTGCGCAAAGGCCGCCTGAGCGATGTTCTCATTCCTGTCCCGGTTTACGTCATTCT
>DASZXF010000924.1:0-2384 GCA_035546055.1 Ktedonobacteraceae bacterium | reverse complement strand
CTGGGAGCCGCCATCTGCGTGTGCGTCACTGGTGCCGTGTCAGGCGCGCCCGCACTGGCGCGCGGCGGATTGGACGCGCGCGGAGCCTGGCGCGGTGTCTCGATCTGTGGCTGAGGTTGATTGCTCCTGGATGCCGTCGGGCTGGCATCCTTCTGCGCACTTCGCGGTTCCTTGATAGCACGCAGTTTATAAAGCGCGTCGAACAGATTAATATTAGCCAGTTCGCGCACTTCAAGCAGATCCATAGCCTCTTTGGCCGACATGTTCCAGCGTTTTTTGATGTATTCGACAAACTGGGGCAGGGTGATACGGCGCTCACTGCTGGCAGGTGGCGTCGTCGGCATGCTCGCGCTGATGGGCAGGGGCGCGGCTGGCGGAGCTGCTTGCGCTTCCGGGCGTGGAGGCGCAACTGGCGGTGTGACTGGTTCGCTGGCCCTGGTCGGTGCCGGTGCAGCTGGTACGACTGGTGCGGCTCCTGAGCGCGCGGAGGTCTGCGGATGTGCCTCGCTCGCGGGTCGGGCTGTTCGCTGCGTGATCTGGCGGGCCAGTAAATCCACACCTGCCTCAAGCTCGCGAATAATCTGCTCGCGTCTTTCCGTATTGGCGCCAATATCCAGGGCTGCCTCAGCATCGATGGTATGCGTATGACCGGCGTTTTGAAACTGCCGGCTGTAGCGCAGGCGAATGCATGGCGCCCCCTCGGTTTCTGTTCTTTTATCCCTGCTTGTCTCCATGCCATTTCCTCTTTGTGGTCAGTTTCTTACCCGATTATTACTAGCATACCGGGTCGCAACCAGAACGAATCAGCAGACTGCTATGGTATCTACCATGCCTGGGTGTGTTTGAGCCTCTGCCAGTGTATTCTCTTTATCCTACACAATTCATTTCTTTTTTGCAACTGTTTCTTGCACAAAAGTTCTATCAACTTGCGCCGTTCCGCGAAAAGAGACCGAGAATCATGGGAATATACCCCATAAGGGGCAGCAACTGACCGGAGTACGACATGCTTCGTTTCAGCTTAGTGGGAGTATTGATAGGATAGCTGGAGAGAAGAAACACCCGCGTCCACCGGTGGACGTTGCAATAAGGTCAAATTCGCCTGGAGAGATAATGATTTATGTCGATTTCGTTAGATCAGACGCCCGAAGCACCGCTCTCGGCAAAGAAAGAGCGTCCGTCTACCGCGCGGTGGTTACCAATCTGTTTCTGGGGGGCGCTTGGGCTGATCATAGTAGCGGCAGTGTTTATGCGCCTGTATCACCTGGATCTGCCATTTGATCGGGATAGTTACGATGAAGGGGTCTACTGGCAATCGTTACGCTCGATGCGTGGCGGTCTGAGTCTTTACCATACAGTCTTCTATTCTCAACCACCCCTGTTTTTGCTTTCGACCTATGCTGGCTATGTCCTTTTTGGTTCATCGCTCTGGTCGGCACGCCTGGGCATAGCCCTGGTTTCGCTGCTGGGGTTTCTCGGTGCGTATCTGCTGGGCAAAGCACTGGCCGGACGCCGGGGGGCGCTGGTGGTTATGTTGCTGTTGCTGGTTGATCCTTTCTACCTGGCACAATCGCAAACCATCCAGGCCGAGGCTTCTTCGGTCGCGTTTACCATGCTGGCGATAGCGTTTGCGTTTCTCTGGTGGAAACAGCCTGATGGCAGGGCGGGAGCCTGCTGGGCCGCCCTGTGTGGCCTGACTTTCGCGCTGAGCCTGTTGTGCAAACTGCTGTGCATTTCCACGCTTGTTCCGCTGGCCTGGATGATGCTGGTGCGTGCCTGGCAGATTGTGCGGAAAGAACCTGGGACCAGCCGCCGAAGCTGGTGGCCGATGCTGGCGGGAATCGGCGCCATGCTTCTGGTACTGCTACTGGGCGTACTGCCATTTCTGAGATCATGGAGTGATTTCTGGGCAGATGTCTGGACCTTCCACTCGGTTGCCTCAAAGGTCGCTACTATGCCCCGCCTGGATAATTTGCTGCGGGTTTTGATCCCCTTTTTTTCGCTGACCGCTCTGGCTGCGCTCTATGGTCTGCTCATGGCGTTGTTGCGCCGGGACTGGCGCGTGCTGCCGCTGCTGGCCTGGCTACTGGTCACATTCATGGCCCTGTTTCTCCAGCAGCCGCTCTTTATCCATCATCTGATCGCCCTGGAGCCACCTCTGATCGCCCTGGCTGTGCTGGGACTGGCTGTGCCCGCGAGCTACAAAGTGGCGTTACAGCGTTTTACCACGCGTGGCAAGCACCTGACCCGTCTGTTCTCTATCATGGGCGTTGTCTTGATTCTGGCAGCCTGTGTGGGGAGCATCTGGCAGGATGTGAGCTATTATCAGGGGGCAGATGCCAACGCTGCCGGCGCGCCCAATCAGCAGCACCTCAGAGTTGCCGCTG
>DASZXF010000923.1:0-8589 GCA_035546055.1 Ktedonobacteraceae bacterium | reverse complement strand
GGACCAGCCCTCTTTATGACCTCTTACGCTCTGGCGAAACTGTGGAACTCGTGGGGCGTGCAGCCCCAGGCCATGCTGGGCGCCGGCTCAGGCGAATACGTCGCGGCTTGCCTGGCGGGCACGATTCCGCTGCCGGATGTGTTCAAGCTGGTGTTTCTGCGCGCCCAGCTCTTTGAAGAACTCGCAGGTCAGACCGGCCTCGCCGATGCGCCTCCAGCGACGGCCATCACATCCCTGCTCGAAAAGTACCGAACATACATCGAAAAAATCAACTTCATGGAGCCGCGTATACCCTTTTTGTCCAACGAAGGCGGCACCTGGATCACTTCCGCCCAGGCCAGCGATCCGGCTTACTGGACCCGCCATCTGCGTCAACCTGCGCGCCTGGATAAGGCGCTGATGCGTCTGTACGCCGAGCAACCGGCCAGTATCTTGCTGGAAGTTGGCCCGGCCAGCGCCGGGGAGGCGCGGAACGAGGGAGCTGGCAGAAATGGCGCCTTGCCACGGTTGCTCTCGTCCTTGCCAGGGCTGCCTGGTCAGGCCGAGCCTGGTCAGGCCGGCGAGTTCGCCGCGCTCCTGGCGGCGGCTGGTCAGCTCTGGCTGGCCGGCGCCACGCTGAACTGGCCCGGTCTGTACGCGGGGAGTCAGCCCCGACGGGTGACGCTCCCGACCTATCCCTTTGAGCGCCAGCGCTACTGGATCGGACCGCAGCAGCCACTTCCGACCGTCAGTGCCGCGCCGGAAGGGCAGACTTCGCCACACGCGGAGGCGTCTGTGGAAGCCCCGGAAGCTCCGCGCTATCCACGCCCGGAACTGGACACGCCCTATATCGCGCCCCGAAACGACGTTGAGCGCTTTATCGCCGGGCTGTATCAAGAATTTCTGGGCATCGACCGCGTGGGCGTTGACGACGATTTCTTTGAATTCGGAGGAGGAGATTCGCTGGTGGCAACCAGAGTCATCACGCGTCTCAAGCAGACCTACCAGGTCCGCCTGTCCATGCGCGACATCTTTGAAATGCCAACTGTTGCCGATCTTGCTCAGTATATTGCAAAGGAGACTTCTCATGAGTAATCTTTCCAGCCAGAGCGAAGATGTTGCTGCCGTGGAAAAGCCTGTCGCCGTTCTGCCGCCGGCTAACCAGGACCAGCCAGAGAGCGCATACAGGCCGATCAAGCGCCTGGAGCGCACTGGCGACACGGCTGCGCTTTCCTTTGCCCAGCAGCGGCTCTGGTTTTTCGATCAACTGGAGCCGGGCAATACCTCGTACTCCATGTTTGAGGGCTGGCGTTTGCAGGGTAAATTAGACCAGGACATCCTGAAAATGAGCCTGGAGGAGATTGTCAGGCGCCACGATGTTCTGCGCACCACCTTTCACGAGGTCGATGGTGAGCCAGTGCAGGTCATCCTGCCGGCGGGCAAGGTAGACTTGCCCTGTACAGATCTGCGCGCTCTGGCGCCTGAGCAGCGCGAAGTCGAGGCCCGCCGCCTGGCTACAGTCGAGGTTGAGCGGCCTTTCAACCTGGCCACCGGGCCGATGCTGCGTGTTTCGCTGCTGCGCATGGACGAAGAGGAATTTATTCTGCTCTTAAACATGCACCATATCGCCTCTGACGGCTGGTCACTGGAGGTCTTTCAGCGTGAACTCTCGACCCTCTACTCGGCTTTTTTGCGCCATCAGCCCTCGCCGCTGGCCGAATTGCCGGTTCAGTATGCCGATTACGCCGCCTGGCAGCATGAAATGCTGGAGAGCGAGACGACACAGGAGATGGTGGATTACTGGAGTCAGCAACTGGCCGATCTCCAACCGCTGGAACTGCCCACCGACCGCGTGCGTCCGCCAGAGCAGTCCTATCGGGGCGCAATTGAGGCGCTGGAACTGTCGCGCGAACTGACTCAGGCGCTCAAAACCCTGGGGCGGCGCGAAAAGGCCAGCACCTTTATGCTCCTGCTGGCCGCCTTTCAGGTCTTGCTGGCCCGTTACAGCGGCCATAACGACATCGCCGTTGGTACCCCTATCGCCAACCGCACGCAGGTCGAACTGGAAGATCTGATTGGCTACTTCGTCAATCCCCTGGTGATTCGCACCAGCCTGGAGGGCAATCCAACCTTCCGCGAGCTTCTCAAGCGCGTGCGCAACGTCTGCCTGGATGCCTATGCTCACCAGAATTTGCCTTTCGAGAAAGTCCTGGAGGCCTTGCAGCCGGAGCGCGATCTGAGCCGTTCGCCGCTCTACCAGGTCGTTTTCACCCTGCGCAATATGCAGCAGGAGAGCGAAATGCTCCAGGATATCACCTTCAAGCCCTTTTTCGCGGACTACAATGTGACCAAATTCGACCTGACCCTGGTGGTTGAAGACCGGGATGAAGGTTTTAAGTGCGTGGTGGACTATAGCGTTGATCTCTTCGACGCGGCTACCATCAGGCAGATGCTCCGCCATTTCCAGAATCTGCTGGAGAGCATCGTAGCCGAACCGCAGCAGCATATCGCTGCCCTGCCCCTGCTCGATCCCGCCGAACGGCAACAACTGCTGGTGGATTGGAACGCCACCACGCAGCCCTGGCCGCTTGAGCAATGTACTCATGAATTGATCAGCGCCCAGGCCGCGCGCACGCCTGACGCTATCGCCCTGGCCTGCAATGAGCTTTCGCTGACCTATGGCGAACTGGAGCGGCGCAGCAATCAACTGGCCCATTACCTGCGGCAGCGGGGCGTAGGTCTGGAGAAGCTGGTCGGGCTGGCTCTGGAGCGTTCGGTGGAGATGGTCATTGCCATTCTGGCCGTTCACAAGGCGGGAGGCGCGTATGTGCCCCTGGACCCCAACTATCCCGCCGAGCGCCTGGCCTATATGCTCAACGATTGCCATGTTGAGGTGCTCATCACCATGCAGACCTTGCTGGAGCAGTTGCCGGAGGAGGCCGGGCGAACCGTCCTGTGCCTGGACCGCGACTGGGAGTTGATCGCTCGCCAGTCCAGCGCCAGTCCGGCCACTCGCGTCAACATGCGCAGCCTGGCGGTAGTCATCTACACCTCCGGTTCAACCGGGCGAGCCAAAGGCGTGCAGATCGATCACCTGGGCATGCTCAATCACCTCTTCCTCAAAAACGAGGATCTGGGCCTGCGGGCTGATGACATCATGGCTCAGACAGCCTCACACAGCTTCGTCATCTCCATCTGGCAATTCCTCTCTCCCCTCGTGCGGGGCGCGCAGGTGCAGATTTTCCAGGATGAGGTCACGCATGACACCGCGCAGCTATTACAAGAAATGGGTGAGCGCCGCGTCTCCATTGTCCAGATCGTCCCCTCGCTGCTGAACATTATGCTCGACGAGTCAGACGAGGCGGACAGCGCCGCTCAGGCATCTCCTTACCTGCGCTATATGATCGCCACCGGGGAAGCGCTGCCCACGCATCTCTGCGCGAGCTGGCTCAAGCGCTATCCGCACATTCCCATGGTCAATTCTTTTGGCTCAACCGAGTGCTCGGACGACGTGGCGCATATCACCTTCCACAATATCGCGGAGGTTCCGCTGAATCGGCCTTCCGCGCCCATCGGGCACGCGCTGGGCAATATGCGCGTCTATGTGCTGGATGCGCACCTGGAGCCGGTTCCGGTTGGCGTGCCCGGCGATCTCTATATCGGCGGCATCGGCCTGAGCCGGGGCTACCTGGATCGTCCCGATATGACCGCTGACCGCTTTATCCCCGATCTGTTCAGCAACGAGCCGGGCGCGCGTCTCTACCGCATGGGCGACCGCGCGCGCTATCTGCCCGATGGCAATCTGGAGTACCTGGGGCGCGTGGATCACCTGGTCAAACTGCGCGGCTTCCGCATTGAGCTGGGCGAAATCGAAAGCGTGTTGCGCAGCCATCCGAGCATGCACGATGCACTGGCCCAGGTGCGCGAAGATACGCCGGGCAGTAAACGCCTGGTGGCCTACGTGGTGCCAGAAGAAGGGGAGACCCTGGAAATCTCCGCTATTCGCAGCTACCTCAAGCAGCAACTTCCCGATTATATGGTGCCCGCGACCTTTATGGTTCTGGAGGCGCTGCCACTCAACGCCAACGGCAAGATTGACTGGCGCGCGTTGCCCGTACCCGAACAGGGGCGCTCGGACCTGGCCGCCGAATTTGTCGCGCCAACCACCGAACGCGAGTGCCGCCTGGCCGAGATCTGGTGTCGCGTGCTGGATGTGCCCCAGGTGGGTATTCATGACAACTTCTTTGAACTGGGCGGCGACTCTCTGCTGGGCATGCGCATGATCGCCCTGGCCCATAAAGTCGATGTTCACCTGACCGCCAAACAACTGATGCAATATCAGACTATCAATGAACTGCTTGAAGTGGCGCTCGATGCTCCTCTGGCGGTCGCGGAACAGGGGCCGGTGGTCGGTTCGTTCCCCGTGGTGCCCATGCAGAGCTGGGCGCTCCAGCACTGGCCCTGGAAGAATCCGCACCGCTGGAACTTCGCCTACATCTTCGAGGCACCCCAGCCCCTGGACTATCATCTTCTGCGGCAGACCCTTGCCCATCTGATGCGCCATCACGACGGCCTGCGCATCAGGTTTGAGCGCGGAAGCGCGGGCTGGCAGGCCTCGATTCCCGCGCCCGACGACGAGATCAGTCCTTTAGTCTGGGTAGACCTCTCCGATGTACCTGAAGCGGAGCAGGCGGCGGCCATCTCGCAGCGCGCGGACGCCTTGCAGGCCGAGCAGAATCTTTTCGAGGGCCGGGGCTTCCGCATCGGCTACTTCCACCTCGGTCCTGATCGGCCAGGACGCTTGCTGATCCTCCTGCACCTGCTGGTCGCGGACGCCTTCTCGCTGCGCATCATGCTCCACGATATCCAGGTCGTCTACACGCAGTTGCAGCGCGGCGAAGAAGTGCAGATGCCCGAAAAGACCACCTCTATCAAACGCTGGGCCGAGCGCCTGAGCGAGTACGTCGCCTCACCGGAGATGCAGGCCGAGGCGCGGGATTACTGGTTGAAACTGCCCTGGCACCAGACCGCTCCCCTGCCGGTTGACCACCCGGAGAAACGCGGCCAGGCCACGGTGGCCGGTATTCGCAAGGTGTTCCGCTCGCTGAGCAGCGAAGAAACGACTGCTCTGTTGGGTGTCATGACGCCCGACATCGGCATTCTGGACATTCTGTTCAGCTCGTTGTTGCACGCCTTTGCTCCCCTGATCGGTACGCGCCCGCTGCACTTTGGCGTGCGCGAACTGGGACGACAGACCGAGTTTGACGACGTGGAGCCGCCGGCCAACACAGTCGCGCGTCTCAGCCTCGACCGCCTGCTACTGCTCTCCCCCAGCAAGAGCGGCGTGCTGGAGGATACCCTGCGGGCTGTGATCGAACAGATGGAGGCTGTTCCTCAGCGCGGCATCGGACACGACCTGATTACCTATATGAGCAAAGACCCGGAACTGGTAGAGGCCATGTGCTCCACTATTCCCCGGCACGAAATTCTCCTCAATCACACCGGGCAAATGCAGCAGGCCTTCACCTTGCCGGAAGGCGTCGGCGTCCTGGGTGGCATGGCCCCGGAGAATCCCGGTCCCACGCGTGACCTCAATGAACTGCTGGACTTCCCCATCTTCCTGGTCTCGAATTTCAGCGGCGATCAATTCCGCCTCGTCTGCGAATACAGCGGCGAACTCTTTGAGGAGGCCACCATGGAGCAGCTTATTGACCGCTACCTGGATGCCATTCGCGCGCTCATTCGCCATCTACAGGGGGCAAAATAGCCATGCAAGCACGTACCCATGAACAGGGCGCACCCCTTCAGGCGCCTCGCCAGGTAGAGCATTCATTGCTCTACCTCACGCGCGGCGATATCGAGCGCCTGGGAGGAGCCGCCTCGGAACTGTATATGCAGGCGCTCCAGCAGGCCTTCATCCGGCACGCGCAGGGGCAGGTCGTGCAGCCGCTCAAGCCCTATCTGCGCGCCAACGACGGCTCAGGGCACATCGCCGACCGCATCATCGCCATGCCCGCGTACATCGGCGGCGAGGAGCCTGTGGCGGGCATCAAATGGGTGGGCAGCAAGCACGACAATCCCGCGCGCTATGGCCGGGAGCGTGCCAGCGCCCTCATCATCCTCAATGATCCAGACACCAACTATCCGCTGGCCGTCATGGAGGGCGGATTGATCAGCAGTATGCGCACCGCCAGCGTCACCGCCCTGGCCGCCCGCTATCTCGCGCGTCCCGGCTTCAGCCAGCTCGCCTGCATCGGCTGCGGCTTTATCGCGCAGATGCATCTACGCGTCCTGCTTGAGCAATATCCAGCCATCACTGGCGTCGCCCTCTTCGATCTCGATCCGGCGGCGCCCCGCTCGCTGATTGCCAGACTCCAGCCGCATTTCCCCGCCGTGGCCTTTGACGCGGCGGCCACGGCAGAGGAAGCGGTGCGCAGAGGAGAAGTCGTTGTCACCTGCACCGTCACGGATCAGCCTTACCTGCAATTTGCCTGGCTGCAAAAAGGCGCCTTCCTTAGCAACATCTCCTTAATGGATGTGCATAAGGATGTCTTTCTCCAGGTTGAGAAGGTCGTGGTGGATGACTGGGAGCAGTGCAACCGCGAGAAAAAGATCATCAATCAACTGGTCCTGGAAGGGCGTTTTTCCCGCGAGCAGCTCTACGCCGAACTGGGCGAAATCGTGAGCGGTCAGCGACCAGGACGCGAGACAGACGACGAGATCATTCTGCTCAATCCCATTGGCATTGCCCTGGAAGACATCGCCTGCGCGCAGAGCATCTATCAACGCGCCCTGGCCACGCATGCGGGCACATGGTTGTCCCTGTATTAATTCCTGAAGAAAGGTCCGTAAGGATGGAACGTTTTTCGCAAACCACCAGCACGCAGGAGTACCTGCATTTGATCGGCGTACCTGATCTGCCGCCCTTGCTCAGTCCTTTCGATCCGGGCTATGATCCGCGCACCCTGGAAAGCCACCTGGAGCAGAGCGCGCATCTCATGGCCTCGTTGAAGATTTCCATGGCCTGCTGGATCATCGCCAACGAAAGCGCGACCCGGCAAAAAATCGCCGCCGCGCGGGCGCATCATGTCCCCGTTGTGACTGGCGGCGGACCCTTCGAGGTCGCGGTCGCCCAGGGACAGCTTCCCGCTTACCTGGACCTGTGTGCCGAACTGGGCGTTTCGCGTATCGAGTGCGGCGAGGGCTTTACCACCCTGGCCGTTGAGCCGCGCGCGGTGGTCAGCATGGCCCACGCGCGCGGACTGGGCGTGCAGTTTGAGGTCGGGAAAAAACACGACGGACCCTTTACCGAGCAATCACTGCAAGAGGGCATCGACCAGGCGCGGGCCTGGCTGGACGCCGGGGCGGAACTCCTGGTCATCGAGGCCCGCGAGAGCGCGCGCGACGTGGGCATGTTCGACCAGGACGGCGCCCTGCGCTCAGAATTCGCCGAGCGCCTGGCGCATGAATTTGGCCTGGGCATCACCGTCTTCGAGGCGCCCAACAAAGAGAGTCAGTTCGCCCTGCTCAGGCACTTTGGCCCGCAGGTTCACCTCTGCAATGTTCGCCTGGAAGAGATTTTGCGCGTCGAAATCTTCCGCCGAGGTCTGCATTCCGACGCCTTTGCCCTGCCCCATCTACGGCCCCGCGCTGTGCAGCGCGCAGAGGAGAGAGGAGTTGAGGTATCAACAAGACTGTAGTGATTGATTGCTTTGCCGAAGGCGCGCGGGAGTACAGCGCTGATTATGCAATCGTCGCTATTGATGTCATCAGAGCCACGACCACCGCGCTCACGGGCGTGGCTCTGGGGCGCCAGTGCTATCCCGTTTCTTCTCTGAAGCTGGCGCATCAACTGGCCGGGATGCTCGTCAACCCTCTGCTCGCCGGTGAACTGGAGGGCGATATGCCGGAGGGCTTTGAGATCAATAACAGTCCCTCCGAACTGGCGCGGCGCGACGATCCTGAGCGGCCCATGGTGCTCCTCTCCACCTCCGGGACAAGGCTCATCTGCACTTATGGGAACACGCGCCCTGTCTACGTGGCCTGTCTGCGCAACTACAGCGCCCAGGCCGCGTACCTGGCGCGTACCCATGAGAAAGTCGCGCTGATCGGCGCCGGTTCGCGCGGCGAGTTTCGCGCAGAGGATGCCCTGTGCTGCGCCCGCCTGGCCGTTTGTCTGCTGAAAGCTGGCTACCAGGTCCAGGACGCCAGGACGCAAGCGACCATTGAGCAGTGGGGCGAAGCGCCACTCAGCGCCATTGTCACCGGCGAAAGCGCCCGCTATCTGCGCCGGAGCGGTCAGGAAAGCGATCTCGACTTTGTGCTCACCCATATCGATGATCTGTCCGCAGTCTATCACTTCATTGGCGGCCAGATCATCGAAGTGGAGAGTCAATAAAGCAAGATGGCGCTATGTGCCAGGGTAAGTGACTGAGAAATCAGTCACCCCGGATTTTTGAGGATGGTCCCGATAACAGGTCGTCCTCATGTGCTTGTTTCGCAGTTTATATCCATCCGTGAATGGAGCGGCGGACCTGACATCCGCCGCTCCATTCACGGGCAACGAGGCAGAAATGGCTGTGCTGGCACATAAAAAATCCGGGATGACTG
>DASZXF010000922.1:0-3238 GCA_035546055.1 Ktedonobacteraceae bacterium | reverse complement strand
CGCTTGCAGAGGGCGTTCGCTTCTTGCAGTGCTCCCTGGCATAAGCGTAGCCAGGCAAAAACTTCCAGCGCTGAAACCAGTTCCGGGTGATCTGCTCCCTGACTGTGTTCAATGAGGGCGATGGCCCGTTGACACAAGGGTTCGGCTTCATCATAGCGCCCCTGGTGAATATATTGCATGGCTAATCCTTGCAGGGGCTGGTTGAGATCGAGATACTCTGGCCCACCAATCGCCTCGTAGATGTCCAGGGCTCGGCGGTTCAGTTTTTCGGCGCGTTTCAGATCGCGAAATGCCAGGGAGATCTCCGCCAGGTGGTACAGGCATCCAGCCACATCCGGGTGATCCTTGCCCCACTTGTGCTCCAGAATGGTCAGGGCTTTCTGGTAGAAGGTGTGTGCCTGTTCCAGATGTCCCTGGACCAGATGATGGGTGCCCAGGGCTTCGTAACAGTAGCCCAGAGAGGCATGATCGGGAGGAAGCGTAGCCTCGTACAACTGCTGAGCGTCGCGATACCAGTGTTCTGCTTGTTGGGTGTGCCCTCGTTCGCGGGCAATGGTTGCAGATTCGAGCAGAGTCGAGGCAAAGAGGAGAGGTTCTGACGCAGCGAGCAGCTTCCCCAGCATGCGTGCGTGTTGGGCCTGCTGCTCGGCTTTATCAAGACGACCCTGAAAACGTAAGCAACGCGCCAGGTTGTTAAGGGCGGTGGCCGCATCCAGCAAGGAGCAGGGAGAGACGTTCGTGATAACAAACCATGCCTGTTCAAAAAGCTGATAGGCTTTAGCGTGCTCTCGCTTTTCTTCATACACTTGAGCCAGGTTGTTCAATTGGACACCGATCTCCCGATGCAGAGCACCATTTCGTTGGCCATAGAGCCACACGGCATCCTGACACACGATTTCCGCCTGTTCATAGCGCGCCGATCTGGTCAGATAATGCCCCAGCAGGTAGAGCAGATGGCCCGCGACTCCCGTGATGATTGTATGCTTATGCAGCACGGTTGCTGCCGCCAGCGCATGCGGCACATAGCGCTCATCCTCGGTAAAGATCGTCTCTACGGTGGTTGTAGACAAGACCTGGGTGACGGCAGCCACCATGATCTGCTCCCAGTCGACGTACCGCCCCTGTGCCTCCAAATCATCCTGGATAACGGCCTGCACCACGCGATGCATTCCCAACGCTTGCTGCCTGGCCAGGGAATGCAGCAGTGAGTACCGCCGGATGAGTACCATGGCCTCATCCAGAGCGCCGGGGTCCGCGACCAGGGTATGCAGTGCTGGGGGAAGAACTGGCGCACAGCGTGCAAAGAGCTCGATGGGGATAGCATCGGGCGCCAGGAAGGCACAGAGCCGGAGCAGATCAGCGGCAGGCGGCTGAATCTGCTCTATCTTTTCCAGCGCCATTAGCAAGGTGACAGCGACCGATTCTGGATGCAGGCTATGCTCAGGAATGATTCCACGCCTGCGCAAGAGCGCCGCCCGCTGAGCCTGATAGCGTTCTAGATAGTGTGCCAGAGAACAGCCGGTTTCGTCGATGTAGGCGCCTGCCTGCTCCAGCGCCAGTGGCAATCCTCCGAGCGTTAGCGCAATCTGCCGGGCGGCCTCACGATTGTCTTCCTCCGCCTCCTGGAAGCTGGCTGTCGGGGCAAGAAGCTGCGCTTTCCGCAAGACGAGAAGGGCTCCGTCCTCTACTGGCAGGCTCGGCACCTCAATCTTGGGGTATTTGCCGGTGATCTGCGAGCGGGTCGTGATCACCACATGTCCTCTGCGCGCGGGCGACAGCAGATCGCTCACCGCGTTTACATCCTCCACATTGTCCAGCACCAGCAGCCAGCGCGGGTGGGCTTGCATCCAGTCGCGCACACCCTGGCGCAGCGATTGCTGATCCCAGTGGGTGCGTCCGGGCAATTGGAGGAGGCGAGCAATAGCTGTCAGGCTGGTGAGGATGGTGTTGGCAGACTCCGCATGATCCTGCATTGCCTGTGGGAAGATGCTCTCTCCTACAGACCGTACCCGCTTCGGGATCAATGAGTTGCATTCCCAGCAGGCGCGTTCCCTGCCGCAGGTCTGGCCTGACCTGCTGGCTGCCCTGCGCGGCTGTTATCTGCTGGTCTGGGATTTGCGCCAGGCACGCCTGGTACTGGAGCAAGAGGCCGGGCGCTTCGGCCTGGAACCATTGGTGCTCATTGGCGAGGATCTCCTGGTGCAGGCGCTTCGCTGCTATCAGTCGTCGGGGCGAAATAGTCTGACCTCGCTCTGTGCGTTCATTGGACATCCATTGCTCCCCTGTGCAAGTATCGCTGACCGTGCCCGTGGCCAGCTTGCCCTTCTGGAGGCCATGGCCCAGGGGATCAGTGGCAGTCTTGCCACACCGCCGGTACACGGCGTTCATCGTGAATGGAAGGAGTTTCGCTCATGAAAAAAGCCTCTTCTCATCTTATGCTCCTGCTGGAACAACATCTGGAGCGTCAAGCGCTCGATGTCTGCCGACCGGCCAGTTTTCTGGGGGTGATGCGTGCGTATGGTCTTCTGCCCACTCTGGCTGTTTCCCAGGCAAACGGAACCGTTCTCCACCTGCGTGCCAGTGATCTCTTTGCCGCTCGGACCAAATGGCTGACCAATCAAGCGTTGGGGGAGGAACCTATCTGTCTGGCAGAGCGAGGACGCCCATTGATGGCAGCCTTCCAGACCTGGCTGACGACCTCCTGACCCACCTGGACTCCTACACGGAGTACTCGCCGAGTGGGCAGGGCATCCATGTGCTGCTCCTGGGACGGATGCCTGCGGTGAACCAGCAGGGGACGTGCATACATCCAGGGCGCAAGCGCACCTTTCGCCCGGACGAATGCGCCGATGGGCGTCATCCCCAGGCGGCGGTCGAGCTCTATAGTGAAGGACGCTTCTTTACGTTCACGGAGCAACCGGTCCCCGGCTTTCCTCAGCGCTTGCTGCCACGCCAGGAACAGGTTCTGACCTTGTATCACACCTTGTTTGCCTCACAGTACATGCGCCCATCTACACAACAGGACGTAGTGATGGGAGGAGGGATAATGCTGACGGATCAGATGCTGCTTGCCAAAGCCACGGCGGCTCGCAATGGCGCTCGCTTTCGCGCGCTCTGGAGCGGTCAGCGAGGGCCGGACGCCAGCCGGGACGATTATCAACTGTGCTGCCTGCTGGCTTTCTGGACCGGCAGAGATGCGGTGCGCATGGATCGGCTGTTTCGCCAGTCGGGACTCATG
>DASZXF010000921.1:0-7857 GCA_035546055.1 Ktedonobacteraceae bacterium | reverse complement strand
GGGCTTTGATCTGGTCGCGGTGACTGACCACGACCGTGTGGATTCGGTGCCCGGCATTCAGGCGCTGGGCGCGCAGCGCGGTTTGCCTGTGCTGGCGGGTGTGGAGATGAGTACGGAGTGGCATGGCAAAATGGGCGATCTGCTCTGCTACGGTTTTGATCCGCACAACAATGAACTGCGGCCCCTGACGGAAAAGATTGTGCGCCTGCAACTCGAAAATACAAACGAGATCTACGAGCACCTGCTTCAGCAAGGCTGTCGCTTTCCTCGCCAGGAGGAGATTCTGGCCAGGAATGGCGGCAAGCTGGCGCGTCCAGGCGATACTATCGCTCTGCTTCGCGCCCACGGCTACGCGCCCGATTTTTCTACGGCCCTGGAGATGATTAGAAAGGCAGGCTATCACTCGATCAAGGTGAGCATGGCTGAGACGGTTGAGGCCGCGCATCGCAGCGGGGGAGTCTGTCTGATCGCACATCCCGGACGCCGCGAGTCGCATTTTACGTTCTATGCGCCGGAATTGCTGGATCAGGTGCGCGCGGAAATTCCACTGGACGGCATTGAGGTCTATCATCCGACGCACACACCCGAACTGGTGGAAACATACCTGGCCTATGCACGCCAGCATAAGCTCTTGCAAAGCACCGGCTCTGATTCCCACAGCCTGCCTACGCGTATGCCCATCAAACATCGCGCGGAGATCAGTCGCGCGCTGCTGGAACGCGTGGGCATTGAGGTGCGCTAAGCCAGCAGGCGCTCTCACGGCCAATGTTATATAATAATGGCCATGAGTATGCAACAGAAAGTAACGATTATAACTGGCGCGGGGAGCGGGATTGGCCGCGCCTCGGCGCTGCGTTTCGCACGCGCGGGCGCGCGGGTGGCGCTGTTTGGACGCACGCGGCAAACGCTGGCTGCGACGGCGGCGGCGATTCGCGAGGAAGGCGGAGCAGAAGCGCTGGTGGTGCCGGGCGATGTGGCGCGGGAAGAGGATGTGCAGATGCTGTTCGCGCGCGTGCTGGAGGTCTGTGGACGCGTGGATATTCTGCTGAATTGCGCGGGCATTGTGGCGGTCAAGCCTTTCCGTGAGATGGATGCGACGACCTGGGATCGGGTGCTGAATACGAATTTGCGCGGGACATTTCTTTGCTGCCAGCAAGCTTTCACCGCAATGGCGACTGAGGGCGGCGTGATTCTGAATATTTCCTCGCTCTCGGGAGTCAAAGGCGTGGAAAAGTTTCCCGGCTTGAGCGCGTACAATGTCTCAAAGGCGGGCATAGCCAGCCTGACGGAAATCCTGGCAGTCGAGGGAAAACCGCTGAACATTCGCGTGGCGGCGGTGAGTCCCGGCGCGGTGGATACGGATATGCTGCGCCAGGCCGCGCCCCATCTGCGCGCGGGCATGACGCCAGAAGAGATGGCGGATATCCTGCTCTTTATGGCGGATGACAGCGGACGCGTGCTCAGCGGCACAAATCTGGAGATTTTCAGCAATGCGTAAAGCTCCCGCGAGCTGTTTCCTGCTACAAGCGGCGGCTACCTGATGAGAACAAGGAAAAAAGCATGGTCTACCTGACGAGGCGCGCGACATTCAGCGCTGCCCATCGCCTGTGGAGCGAACATTTAACTGAAGCGGAAAATTTTGCGGTCTACGACAAATGCGCCAATCCCAATGGCCATGGACACAATTATATCCTGGAAGTCACTGTACGCGGCTGGCCTGATGAGCGCACAGGCATGATTCTCAATCTGACCGAACTCAAAGAGGCGACGGAAAACGCGGTGATTCGCTGGGTAGACCACAAACACCTGAACCATGATGTCCCCTGGCTGGAGGGCGTGATTCCCACGGCTGAGATGCTGGCCATAGCCTTCTGGCACCGCCTGGAGGCCGAGCTGCCCGCCGGTCTGCTCTACGAGGTTAAACTGCACGAAACCGAGAATAACGTGGCTACGTATCGCGGAGAAACACAGGCATGAGAATTGGCCTGATCGCGCCCCTGGTTTCCACCATTGCTCAGCCATATATTGGCGGGGCTCAAGCGCTGCTGGCCGACCTGGCGCAGGGCTTACAGGCACGCGGGCACGAGGTTACGCTTTTCGCGCGCAGCGGCTCTACGCTGCCCGGAGTGACAATCGAGAGCATCGAAGTTCCCTCCAGCGTGCGCCCCGCGAGCTTCGCCGAGTCCGCCACGACGGGAGCCGCCGATGCCGGCTTTTTCGCCCAGGCCAACCTCTTTCTGAACCTTTTCCTCCAACTCCAGCGCCGCGCCGCCGAGTTTGACCTGTTGCATGTCCATGCGTTCGATTGGCCCGCCTATACATGCAGCGCCCTGGTACACACGCTGCCACTCCTCCACACACTCCACCTGCCCGCTGTGTCCAGCGAAATCAACGAAGCGCTGCGCGTGCTGGATCAGCAGGGCCATCCATTGACTTTGCTGACGGTTTCCCAGGCGTGTGCGCAGACTTACGCGCCCTACACACGTATCGATCATGTTGTTTACAATGGCCTGGATATCACAGCCATGCCTTTTCAGGCCAGCGTTGAACCACAGGCGCCGCTGCTTTTCGCGGGCCGCATCGCGCCGGAAAAAGGCGTGGAAGCGGCCATCGACATCGCTGAGATGGCCGGCAAAGCCCTGGTCATCGCCGGGGGCATCTACGACTCCCATTACTACGAGCAGCGAATCAAACCGCGCCTGGAGCGTCCAGGATCACGCATTACCTACGTGGGACAGGTGGCACGCGAGGCACTCTGGCAACTGATGAGTCAGGCCAGCGGGCTGCTCTGCCCCATCGCCTGGGACGAACCCTTTGGCCTGACACCCGTCGAAGCGATGGCGACGGGTACTCCTGTGATTGCCTTTCAGCGCGGCGCCATGAGCGAGATTATTCAGCAGGACCAGACCGGCTTCCTGGTTGAACCCGGCAACCGTCAGGCCGCCGCAGCCCTGGTCGCCCGCCTGCCCGAGCTTTCCCGCGCGCATTGCCGCCTGCACGTAGAAAAACGCTTTACCCTGGATGCCATGCTCAACGAGCATGAGAGCATTTACCAGGCAGCCTGCGCACGCGCCAGATAGCTCATCGATTACAGCGGTTGAGCCGCCGAGGCCTCCGCATCTTTCGCTGCTTCGGAAGCGTTCACCAGCCCTGGCACGTCGATGAAGACCAGGCGCATATCCAGCAGGGCATGGACAATAATGGGCAGAAGCAAGCTGCCGGTAAAGTAGTAGAGGAAACCGAAAACCAGGCCGATAACCCCGATGCCCAGAACGTTGGCCATTTTCTGAGAAAAACGTCCGACACTAATCAACACATAGAAATGGCCGATACAAAACAGCACAGCGGCGATAATCACGCCGAACAGCAGGGGTACGCCGGGGAAGACATGCACAAGATACGCCGGCAAGAAGCCACGATAGAGCACCTCTTCACAGACGCCAGCCGTCAGCGAGAGAGGCACCCACAGAGCGCGCTCCAGAGCGGTACGCGGCAGCATGTGCAGCGGTCCAGCCAGGCTCTCGCGCAACTGACCGATGCCATCGGCGGTACGCGTCAGACGGCGCATGGCGAAAACCTGCGCGTAGATCAGCAAAATCAGCACCAGGGCAATCGGTCCCCATAGCCACAGGTTAGCGGGCGCCTGCAATCCCAGTACCGGCCCGGACCAGCCCAGTCCGAAGACGATCACGGCCAGCGGCACCAGCAACAACCACTGCGACAGCATCCCCTGTACATAAAAGCGCCTGCGCAATTCTGGATGACGATCCACCCGGCGCTTTAACGTCTCATAGCGCTTGATCCCACGGTAGGGCATAACAAAGACCAGAAACAGAACGAGCAAATGGGCGAGCACCATTGCGAACCATGCCATAAACGGCCTCCCGGCTCTCTCTTATACAGAGCTTTTCAATACTTGTTGAGTCAAGTTCTGTTTCTTATTATACCGCAGACTCAGCCATCTTTCAGATGGACATTTTGCCGTTCAAACAGCGCTCTAAAAAATTCTTCAATGAATAGGCCACATTAGTCCGGCTATCCTCCTCATGATTCCAGACATAAATGCGCCCGTACTTGACCTCGCCCTCAATAATGCCAAAGCCAAAGAGATCTCCATTGCCAGCGTCGGTAAAGAATAGCAGATGATCCAGCGGCAAATAGTTTGCGCGTATGACTGGCTCACGCATCTCGCGATTGCGCTCGATGAGCTTATCCGTTGACCAGATCAGCGGAATATCATATTCGCCCACGATGCCATTGGCTTCACGAAGCAAGCTTTTTAAATCTTCTGGCAAAGTGACGTTCAAAGCCGTTTCAACTTGAGCTAGCTGAGTTGCTGTAGCTCCCGGCAAAAAGATCAGCTTGTTCTCCCATTGCTGAATGTATTCACGCCACATGGCAAACTCCTTTTAGCCTTTTCATTCTCAAGCGTCCCATTCAAAGCGGCAACGAGTTTGCTTAAAAAGCCCTGAAGGGTCGTTAGCTCCAGGGCCATACACGAATCATGGCATCCTTGCTTCCGATCAGCTCAGCACTATATCATAGATTTTTTGGCTCTGGCAATGCTCTTAAACCCACCAATCCATCATGGATTCATATCGTTTGATCACACTTTTTCACGTGAAAGAACGTGATAAAACAGAAAAGCGCGCCGGGTGGCCGGCAGGGGTATCTCATGTACATGGTTCGGTTTGCGTCCGGCCTCATGCTGAAAAGAGAATGAGTACGCCTTGCTGCTGGCGAATGAATGTTTCTAGTCTGCGAAGGGAAGAAATCAGCTATGCTTACGCAACAACGTCCTCCGACGTTGCCGGATCAGCAACGCCTGGAACTGATGCAACGCTACTGGTGCGCGGCGAACTATTTGACGGTCGGACAGATCTATCTCCAGGCGAATCCTTTGCTCAAGGAGCCACTGCGACCTGAGCATATCAAGCCTCGTCTGCTGGGCCATTGGGGTACGTCGCCGGGCCTGAGCTTTATCTACCTGCATATGAACCGCTTGATTCAGGATCACAAGGTCGATGCGATTTATCTGGCCGGGCCTGGTCATGGCGGTCCGGCGATTCTGGCCAATGTCTATCTTGAGGGTACGTATAGCGAGGTTTACCCACGTATTACGCAGGATGAGGAGGGAATGCGGCGCTTTTTCCGCCAGTTCTCTACGCCGGGCGGCGTGCCAAGCCATGTGAGCGTGCCCACGCCCGGTTCGATCCACGAGGGCGGCGAGCTGGGCTATGTGCTGACTCACGCGTATGGCGCGGCGTTTGATAATCCCGATCTGCTGGTGGTGGCGGTGGTGGGCGACGGCGAGGCGGAGACCGCTCCTCTGGAGGGTTCATGGAAGAGCTTGAAGTTTCTCAATCCTGTGCGCGATGGCGCGGTTCTGCCCATTCTGCATCTGAATGGCTATAAAATTTCCGGGCCGACGGTGCTGGGGCGCACGCATGATGATGGCATTCGCGAATTGCTGACAGGTCACGGGTACGACGTGCATTTTGTTGAGGGCGACGATCCGATGACGATGCACCGCCTTTTCGCCGAGACGCTGGAAAATTGCTACCTCAGCATTCGCACTTACCAGGAGGAGGCGCGCACAAATGGCTTCAGCGAGCGCCCGCGCTGGCCGGTGATTGTTCTGCGTAGTCCCAAAGGCTGGACGGGTCCGCGCGAGGTGGATGGCGTGCAGATTGAGGGCACATTTCGCGCGCACCAGGTACCTGTGGCGGACGTGCGTACCAACGAGGAGCACCTGCATATCCTCGAAAACTGGATGAGAAGCTACCTGAACGAGCGCATCTTTGACGAGCAGGGGCGTCTGCTGCCGGAGCTGGCGGCCCTGGCGCCCGGCGGGGAATACCGCATGGGCGCCAATCCACACGCCAACGGCGGCAAGCTGCTGGTGGATCTCAATCTGCCCGCTTTCACGGATTATGCGCTGGAGGTGAAAGAACCGGCGACCATATACCACGAGTCGACACGTCAGCTCGGAGCCATGCTGCGCGACATCTACAAGCTCAATGCTCAGCAAAAAAACTTCCGTTTTTTCTGCCCCGATGAAACCAACTCGAACCGCCTGGGCGCGGTCTTTGAGGTAGAAAATCGCTGCCTGGTAGAAACTATTCTGCCCAAGGACGACCATGTTTCACGCGAGGGCCGGGTGATGGAGGTACTGAGTGAGCATCTCTGCGAGGGCTGGCTGGAAGGCTATCTGCTCACTGGACGCCACGGCCTGTTTGTTTCGTATGAAGCGTTTGCCATGATCGCTGATTCGATGGTGGTTCAGCACTCAAAATGGCTGCAAGAGGCCCGCCGCCTGTCCTGGCGCGCACCGATTGCGTCCCTCAATCTCCTTCTGACCTCGACCTGCTGGCGCAATGACCATAACGGCTTTAGCCACCAGGGACCGGGCCTGATCGATACTATGCTGTCGCGCAAAGGCGAGATAGCACGCATTTACCTGCCGCCGGATGCCAATTGCCTGCTTTCGGTGGCTGACCATTGTTTCCGCAGTCGCGATTATGTCAATTTGATTGTCATCGACAAGCAGCCTCAGTTACAATGGTTGAACATGTCGGAGGCCATTCAACACTGTACGCGCGGCCTGTCCACCTGGAATTGGGCCAGCAATTGCGGCGAAATTGAACCCGACATTGTGCTGGCCAGCGCGGGTGATGTCGTCACCATGGAAATCATCGCTGCCGCCTGGTGGCTGCGCCACCACCTGCCGGAATTGAAGATACGCGTGGTCAACATTGTGGATCTGATGACGCTCTACCCGCCCTACCTTCATCCTCATGGTATAAACAATGAGGTTTTTGTGCAACACTTTACGCATAATCAGCCGGTGATCTTTGCCTTTCACGGCTACCAGCGCGCAATTCACCAGTTGATCCACGGACGCCCCAACAGCGGACGTTTCCACGTGCGCGGCTTTAACGAGCAGGGCACGACGACGACGCCATTTGATATGGTGGTGATGAATGGCGTGAGCCGCTACCATCTCTGTATGCTTGCCATGCGTCATGCCTCGCGCCTGCAGAGCCTGACGCCGCCGCTGATTCAGGAATGCCAGGCCATCCTTGCCAGGCACCATGACTACGTGCGCGAGCACCTGGAGGACATGCCAGAGGTGCGCGGTTGGGTCTGGAGCGATTGAGAGGGATGGCAACCATGAAGATACTTGTGCTCAACGCGGGTTCGAGCAGCCAGAAAATTCGTCTTTATGAGCTGAGCGGAGATGAGGAGCCGGCCTCCACGCCTCCGTCTCCGCTCTGGGCAGCGGACGCCGATTGGGGCGATGGCGACCACGCGACCATTACCCTGAACGCGGCAGGTCAGCGCGCGACCTCCGAGTATCCCGGCGGTCAGCGCGCGGACATTCTGACGCACCTTCTCCAGCAACTCTGGCAGGGCAATTTGCCTGTGCTCAAAGAACCGGGCGAAATCGCCGTGGTTGGCCATCGCGTGGTCCATGGCGGCGCGAAATATCACAAAAGTGTGCTGATTACGCCGGAAGTACAGGCCGATCTGCGCGCACTCATTCCCTTCGCGCCCTTACACGAACCCGCGAACCTGGAAGGTATCGAGATTGCCGAGCGCTTGCTTGGCGATGTGCCGCAGGTAGCGGTTTTTGATACTGCCTTTCATCACAGTCTGCCCCTGGTCGCGCAGGTCTATCCCGGTCCTTATGCCTGGTTTGAAGAGGGCATCAGACGCTACGGCTTTCATGGCATCAGCCACCAGTACTGCGCTCGTCGCAGCGCGCAACTGCTGGGGAAAGATCTCGCGGAACTGCGCATCGTCACCTGCCACCTGGGCAACGGCTGCTCGCTGGCGGCCATTCGCGGCGGCCAG
>DASZXF010000920.1:0-3258 GCA_035546055.1 Ktedonobacteraceae bacterium | reverse complement strand
TGGCGAGATCCTGCTTCTGGATGGCGGCGGCCATGAGATCCGGGAAAAGATCGGGCGTGCAGGCGAAGGACGGGACGCCCATGCCGGCCAGAATCTGCGCGTTGCGCTGATCATAGATGGGCGCGCCTCTGTCGTTGAGCGCCAGCAGACACACCACCTGAACGCCGCTGGCGACCAGTTCGGCGGCACGACGCATCATCTGCTGCTGATTACCGCCTTCGTAGAGGTCGGTAATCAGGACGAGGATGGTCTGCGTGGGCCGCGTGATGATCTGCTGGCAGTAGCCCAGGGCGCGGTTGATGTCGGTGCCACCTCCCAGGCGCACGCCGAAAAGCAGATCGACGGGATCTTGCAGATCTTCGGTCAGATCAACTACCGAGGTGTCGAAGACGACCATACGGGTGCTGACGGCCTTGACGGTGGCCAGGACGGCGCCGAAGATGCCAGAATAGACGACCGATGAGCCCATCGAGCCGCTCTGATCGACACAGAGTACGATGTCGCGCAGGGAGGAACGTTTATGACCATGTCCGATCAGTTTTTCTGCGATGATGGTGCGCTTTTCCGGCAGGTAGTTTTTGAGATTGGCGCGAATGGTGCTATCCCAGTCAATCTCGTTGGGACGCGGGCGATAGTTGCGCACAGCCCGGTTGAGGCTGCCGCGCACGGCCTGGATGAGAGGATTGGCCAGTTTGCGCTCCAGTTCGTCCACGACTTTGCGCACGACCGCGCGCGCGGTCTCTTTGGTGTTTTCCGGGATGACGCGGCTGAGCGACATGAGATTGGCCACCAGATGCACATCGGCCTCGATGGTTTCCAGCAGTTCAGGCTGCATAAGCATTTCCGTCAGGCGCAGACGCTCCAGTGCATCTTTCTGCATGACCTGGACGCTGGAGGTGGGGAAGTAGGTGCGAATATCGCCGAGCCAGCGGGCGACATTGGGCGAGGAGGCGCCCAGGCCGGCGTGGCGCTCGCTGTTGTAAAGCGCTTCCAGGACGTTATCCATGCCCAGGTCGTCACCCTGCAAGCCCTCCAGATAGCCTTCACCGGCGCCTCCTGCCATGCCTGAAGCGCACATGCTTTCGTTAGCGTCTTTGCCCAGGACGAGACGCCAGCGGCGCAGACGTTCTTTTTCATCAATTGCCATTGAGCTTCACCCCCAGAAGTTGTGCCAGGACAGGCAAGACCTGGCTGGCGCGCTCGTGATCGATCCCGGCACTCATCTCTCCACTGCCGATGGAACCAGGCGCGCGGTGCAGATCGCGCGCTTTCTCGCCCATCATGCGGCGTTCGGGCCGACTGAAGCCGGAGAAGGCGCGGCGTAAAAGCGGCAGGAGTTCGACGAATTTTTCCGCTTGCAGGGCGCTGAGCCATTGATCGAGCACCAGCCACAGACCGTCCAGCGAGAGCATTAACTGGCCGCTGCCATGCAGGACACCTTCGATCCAGGCGGCTGCCTGGGCGTAGGGGACGGCGGACGAGAGGGCCAGACTGGCCAGACGCTGCAATTCGTCGCCATCGATGCGCTGTTTTTCAAAAAGGATACGACAGCAGCGACCGCGCACCAGACCATGGATGCCTTCGCGTCCGGCCAGGATTTCCAGCACGCGCAACCATTCGGCGTGCTGCTCGCGGCGGTCGAGTCGCTCCAGACTGTCGTTGGCGCGGTTGAGGCTTTCCACCATGCTCTGCGCGGCGTCATCGTCCAGGGAGGCGCAGGCTCCCGGCAGACCGATCACGACGCGCTCAAACAGACCATCAATGACCGGCAGCAGAAATTCGCTTTTTGTCTCGCGCACGTTACCGTAGCGCGCGACCTGGACCAGCGGCGGCAGAGCGTCCATCATCTGACGCACATCGGAGGCCACGGCGGCTTTGACCTGGACGCAGGTGAGAAGGTATTCCAGCGCCTCCGGCAACTCGGCCAGCACGGCGCGATCCAGGAGCGCGGTCAGTTCAGGCAGGCTTTCGCTTTTGTCGGCCATCTGGCGCACATAGCCGGTGGCGGCGCTTTCGGTCGTGTTGCCCCAGATGTTGGCCTCGATCAGCTTGACCACAAACTCGACCTGCCATTGGGTCTGCCAGTATTCATGGAAGGTGCCCATCTGTCGACTGGTGCCACGCTGCGGGGTGGCCCATTCGATATTGAGCAGACGCAGTTGATGAAAGAGCTTGCTGCGCGCCCGGTCGGTCTCTTTGCGCAGATCCAGGTCCAGCTTCTCAATCGCCGTGGTGGGCTTGAGACGCAACTGGCGCTGCTTGTTTTCCACGTCGCGCTGCAAGGGCACCACCGGCGTCCCGCTGGGGATTTCGCCGAGTTGATCGCCAATCTCCAGGCGTTGACGAATCAGGGCCATCGGTTCGGCATTACCATGACAGAGCACGGTCTGAATGGCCTCGCGCAGTTCCGCCAGACCGGGCATGGGCAGATCGCGCATGGCGGCCAGGGCATCGGCCAGACGCACAGTTTCGATGACGCTGGCCGACGAGGCGTCCAGTCCCTCGGCGCGCATCAGTTGCGCGGCCTGGGTGATCCAGCGAATCATGGCCTTGTCGGGCGCGGTCCAGATATGCTCGTACCAGCCAGGTGAAGTCACGCCAGCTCCGTAGCCGCTGCGATAGGAGAGCCGCGAGCTGGTCCAGGGAATCCAGGTGGCTTCGACTTTGACGCGCTTGAGCTTGCTCAACAACGCGCTATCGCCCTTATGCGTTTTAAGAGCGGCCTCGGTCAGCACCGGCGCATGCCAGGCACCGCAGACCACGGCGATGCGCTGAAAGCCCTCGCGCTGGGCGGCGCGAATGGTCTGGCGCATGTGCGCTTCGCGGCGGGCCTCGCGCTCATCTTTCGGCTTCACATCGCTGCGCAGGGCGCTCATAGCCTCCAGAATGCCCTCGAAGAGATTGGTCAGGTCGCGCCGCTGCTCAATCTGGCGTTCCCACCAGAGTTCATAGTCGCTATAGCCAGCCGCGCGGGCCAGCAGATCCAGCGGCTCCTCGGGCTGCTGCTCCTCCGCCGCATCTGTCTCGCTGACCGCCGGGACGGTACTGGCAACTCCGGCCTGGGCCGAGGGGCTGGCCTTGGGCGATTGATTATCCAGACCAGGCTTGACCACGCTCGCCGCCTCTTCCTCCTGGCCCAGTTGCAAGGCCTGCGGCAAATCCATAAAGCGCGCGGGCAAACCTCGCCCCAGGGCATAGCTCAAGGCCTGCCATTCCGGCGAAAAGGTCGCGAAAGGATAGTAAACCGAATGCGCAGGG
>DASZXF010000919.1:0-1503 GCA_035546055.1 Ktedonobacteraceae bacterium | reverse complement strand
GGTATACACCTATCGGCCTCATGCTCTGCTGGCCCAGAAAAATATGACCCTCATGAATCGCCTGGAGGTAGATGCCCTGGCCAGCAGCGCCGAGGAACCGCGTGCTCAGGCCTGGCTCCTCAAGTCCGCCGAGCGACCACGGGCGCCTTTCGCGGAGCAGGTCATTCCTGGTTACCTGGAAATGCTTGCCCCGCTGTTCAATAACGTGCGCGGCGTGCGCTTTGTTGATCGTTCCGAACCCGAGCGCGAGTAGCTGACCAGGACCAGGCGGGCATGGACGCTTCCCCTGAGCGGTGCTCCGGGCGAGTCAGGGAAGCGCGGCCAGAGTCGCGGCGCAGGCTTCCACGGTACTGTAACGCGGCTGCCAGTAGCCTGTGGCCTTGAGCCTGGCGTTAGAGCAGAGGAGTTCGCCTTCGCTCCATAGCCATTCCGGGCCGGCATTGCTCTGACCGGCTTTCCAGAGCTTTTCCACTTCGCTCCTCAGCATCTCGCGCGGCAGCTCAATTACCTGGAGGCCGTTGTCCGCCGCGATTTTCGGCAGCGCCTCCGCGCCATCCCCTACCACGTTATAGGCGCCCAGCAGATCATGGCGAATGGCGGCGTGAAACGCGCTGGCCAGATCATCCTCATGGACAAATTGCAGACGTGTGTGATAAGCCTCCGCGCTGGTAACATGGACCCCATCAGCGGAGGCCAGCAGACTCAGCCCGCTCTGGTGCGGGCCCATGACAATGCAGGGACGCAGGCGCGTAATGATCAGGGTGGGAAAGGCCAGTTGGAGACCATCCAGCCAGATCTCATTGGCATGTTTATGCTGGCTGTAATAAAAGTCCGTGTAAAGTCCGCGCAACGGACTCTCCTCCACCAGCCAGGCGGGATTATCGGGCAAAACTCCATATGCCGCCACCGAACTGCTCACTACCAGCTTGCGCACACCCATCTCCGCCGCAGTTCGACAGACATTCCAGGTGCCCGCGAGATTAATGCTGGCCGCCTCGGCCAGGGACAGCGCGTAGGGTCGGGTCACGATAAAGGCCAGGTGAACCAGCGTGTCACAGCCCGCCAGCAAATTGCCCAGCTCGGGTGCACGCACATCGCAGCGGTGAAACTGCATTTTTTCGTATGTCGTAGCAGGGGGAGCCAGGTCGATACCCACAATCTGCTTTACGTCGGGGTCTTTTTCCAGCAAGGGCAACAAAACCTGGGCGAAGCGACTGGCGCAACCAGTGATAGCCACACGTGTCATACGCATCTCCTCATTGAAACTCAGAAAGCGATCAGAAGGTTTGCACCTCCCAGTATATCACCAGATATTCAGTATGCATCTTTTCTGAGGTTATGAAAAGGCACGAAAAAACCGCTCGTGTGGGCGGGTGAAACGGCGACGTCTTATTTTCCCGTGGGGCTGCCCCCAGAGTATCATCAGAGCTGAAGAGCTTAACTACCGTGTTCGGGATGGGAACGGGTGTACCCTCTTCGCTATAGTCACCGGTTCGCCTGCAC
>DASZXF010000918.1:0-5089 GCA_035546055.1 Ktedonobacteraceae bacterium | reverse complement strand
ATGCGATGAAAAACATGTGAAATGCGTTTTTTCATCGCATGGCGTAGCTCTTCCTGTCTACAGAGCGGGTCGGTTGCTGTACAGAACGAGTAGCACAGGCTTGATGAAACGGCGGGCTTATGAACGGCTGGCCCAGAGCATCCCGCGCTGCATGATAGTCAGCGCTTCGGGAACATCGAAATCGCTTCTCACATGGCCGAGTGACGAATAGAAGACGCGGCCCTGGCCCCAGCGCTTTTTCCAGACCACCGGCATGACGCTGCCCTCGATCCAGGGCGCATGCTCACCGGTAAAGGTGGTGGTGGCCAGAACTTCGTTCATGGGATCGACGTGCATATAGTATTGCTCAGAGTGCATCTGAAAATCGCTCAGGCCGCTGACAATGGGATCTTCCGGCTGGCTGATATGCACAGTGTAGTCGTAAATGTTGCCGGGATGGGCTACCCACTGACCGCCAACCATAAATTGATATTCGGGATTCTGACGGAAAGAGTCGGCCATGCAACCATGCCAGCCGGCCAGGCCGGCGCCCGCGCGTACCGCCGCGAGCAAGCCCTTCTCCTGCTCCGCGCTAATCGTGCCCATGGTCCAGATCGGCACAATTAAATCCATACGGCGCATGGTGGCCTCATCTGTATAAATATCCAGCGTTTCGGCCACCAGAGTTTCAAAACCCTGGCTCTCCAGAAACGCCGAGAAAAGCCTGGCGCCCTTTTCCGGCTCGTGCCCGCTCCAGCCTCCCCAGACAAGCAGTGCTGTTTTCATTGTATTTCCTCTCTATGCTGATATGTCCACGGCTGGCTGACCCCAGGTCACGGTTCCCACAACCTGGAGCGGCAACCAGCCATCACTGTGATAGCTCAGGAGTAAACGCCTGACCTGTTCATCAAATTCGGCGGCGCGCTGCTCGCCCAGACGTTCCCTGGCCAGATGGCTACGCGAATGCAGACCAACGATAAAGTCGTCGATGGTTTGCATAAAGAGCACCGGCGCGCTCTTTTTTTCGCCCTGCCTGCGGAACCAGCCGCGCCTCTCCAGTTCGACCACGGCATTGGCCGATCCCTGGCCAACGCGCGCGGAATACTGAGCGCGTAGTTCGCTAAATTCGATACTCCAGGGCATCAGCAGGGTATTGCGATGCACCAGCGCCAGCACACCGGCAGGGGTCAGCAGTTGACGAAAACGCGGGAAGGCGCGCGGCCAATCGGTCCAATGGATACTCGAACCGGCCATAATCAGGGCATAGGGAGGCGCCAGGGGCACCTCTTCTACCGCGCCGTGAATCCAGTGCAGATGAGGATGCTGGCCAGCGGGAAGTTGCTGGCCACGGGCGATCATCTGCGCGGAGGGATCAACCGCGTCAATGCGCTCAACCCGCTCCACAAGCTGACGCGCCAGGTCGCCAGAGCCAGCGCCCACGTCCAGCACAGCGCGCGGCTCCTCCGTGATCAATTCGTCCAGAATGGTAAATACCTCAGCAGGATAGGGCGGGCGATGGCGATACGCGCTGACTACCTGCCTGTCTTTGAAGGCTTCAGCATACGATCTATCGAATTGTGCAGGCTTGTCTTCCATCTCGTCTCTCTTTCTCGCTGTTCAGTCTACTCTCTATACTGTATCACAATCGCTTTGACTGATCGCTGACCATACTCTCCAGGGTAAGATCTCGTTGGGGAACCTCTTTCCTGGACTGCTCGTCGCTGCGCGGTCAGGCAGCGAGTTCGCCAGCAGGATCTTTCAGAGGGAATATGCCTGCTTTTCAGGTGCCGAGAGGGTGTCTAGTAGCTGTCATTGTGCGCAGCGCGGCGATTCTCTACAATGCTTTTGCAACCTCTTCATCGATCTGGCCTGAGACTCATTCGCTGAATTGGCTGACTGTACCAATAACCTGGTGGGGGTGGATGAGCTTTGCCTCTCATCCACCTTTTTTTTGCAGGACGAATCTGGCTATTTGTCCCTTCTTATTCTCTCCCCTACTTGATGCCCGACGAAGGAGGAATCGAAAGACATGGCGTCTTTATCACCCGGTTCAGCACCAAAGCCCCCAACAGCGAGCCGCCTGCTGCAAACACTGGGTATCCTGACCCTGCTGCTGGCCTCGCTGGTCGTCTCCCTGATCACTGTGCATGGCTCGACCAGGGCGGCCAGCGGTCTGGTCCTGGAGTACGCCGATGCGACTACCAGCGCAACCACGAATACCCCTCGCCCGCACTTTGAGATTGTCAATAATACCTCGGCCAGCGTACCCCTGAGCAGCCTGACCATCCGCTACTGGTACACCGCCGATGGCACGCAGACGCAGCAGTTCTGGTGCGACTATGCCATGGTGGGATGCAGCAATCTGACCGGCACGTTCGTGAGCATGAGCAGTTCCGCCAGTACGGCTGACACCTACCTCCAGATTGGCTTTACCAGCGCTGCCGGCAGCCTGGCGGTCAACGCCAACTCCGGCGACTTGCAAGCGAGATTTAATAAAAGCGATTGGTCTAACTACAATCAGGCGAATGACTATTCCTGGAACCAGAATCAGACAAGTTACGCGCCCTGGACACAGGTGACGCTCTACCTCAACGGCCAGCTGGTCTATGGTACGGAACCCAATGGCACCACGGCCCCCACGCCTACGCCGACCCCAACCCATACGCCTACGCCGGTTTCGACCGGGACACCGATTGTTGGCGGCTCTGGCGGTTGGACGACGAGCGGCACGAAGATTCTGACGCCCTCCGGCTCACAGTACATCATCAGCGGCATTAACTGGTATGGTTTTGAGACGCCTGATTACGTGGCGCATGGCCTGTGGTCGTATGATGTGACGGCGATTCTGGGCCTGGTCAAGTCCTATGGCTATAATACGCTGCGTCTGCCCTACTCTAACCAGATGTGGGAGTCGAACCCGGTGCCGCAAAATGATGTCGGCTGTACTTCCTGCGCCGGACTGCACGCGCGCGATGTGCTGGCGACGATCATCAATGACGCCGGCCAGATGGGTCTGCATGTCATCCTTGACGACCACCGCTCCGATGCCGGCGAGTCGGCTGAGCAGAGCGGACTGTGGTACACCTCGGCGTATCCCGAAAGCAGCTGGATCAACGACTGGGTGAGCGTGCAACACTGGGTCCATGGCATTCCGCAAACGCTGGGCTCGACCGATACGGTGACGCTCAATTACCTGGCCTCTGACGGTTTGCCAATCGTGCTGGGCTATGACCTGCGCAACGAACCGCATGTGCAGGGCAGCTATCCGCAGCAGTACGCGGCGGGGGCCGAATGGGGCTCAGGCGATGGCATCAGCCCGGCCAGCAATCCCAACCCGAATCCCTTCGCGCCAACCTGCGTGAGCACTTCAAGCTGCGTGGACTGGCGCCTGGCGGCGGAACGCGCCGGGGATACCCTGCTGGGTGACGCGGCCACGCATAGCTGGAGCAATCCCCTGCTCTTTGTCGAAGGCACCTCGAACTACCCGACCGCCAGCGGCACTCAGGCCGCCGGTCCTTACGCTGGTACATGGTGGGGCGGCAATCTCCAGGGCGTCAACGGCAATAGCAACAACGCGGGCGCCCCGGTAGTCTTCAACGCCGGCGGCAGCGCCAGCAGCCTGGGTCCAGCGGTCAACAACCAGATCGTCTATTCGGCCCATGAGTACGGTCCAACCCTTTACCAGCAGAGCTGGTTTAACAGCAGCACCTGCTATAAAAGCGGCTGCTCCAGTTCCAGCCTGGTGGATATCTGGAATAGCAACTGGGCCTACATCTCCACACCCAACGGGGTCAATCCCACCTGGCCTGGCCACTCCAGCTATCCCTGGAGCAACACCGGCGCGACCGCCTATACCTCGGCTCCTCTCTGGATCGGCGAATTCGGCACAGGCAACAGCGCCAGCGACCTGGCCAGCAGCGGAGCCGGTTCACAGGGCCAGTGGTTCACTGATCTGATGAATTTCATCAAGAGCAGCTACGGCAGCGGCGGCTCTGGGATCGCGGTCAGTAATCTTAACTGGACCTACTGGGCGCTCAACGGCGAAGACAGCTTTGGTCTGCTCAGCGGCTCCTACAACAGCCTGGGCAACGCCAGTAAAGAGTACAGCTACCTCTGCATGGTCGAAACCGGCCCGCTGGCCATCCCCTCCGGCAGCGGCAGCGGCCAGTGCGGCTCTACCGGCTCCCTCCCGGCACCGGTGTAAAAAGCAAAAAGAGGTCGACGGAGGCGCTGCCCCTACCTCTTACGCAAAATGAGCCTGGTCACTGCCTTTGTCACCATTATCAAAAAGAGGAAGACGAGATGATAAGTGAGTATCATCCCGCCTTCCTCTTTTTACGCTCTTATGGGAGCGCGGACGCTATCAGACGGTTGTACAGGCTACGCCGTTGAGGGCGAAGGCGGTGGGATTGGGGTTGCTGGTGGTCCAGGTGCCGTTGAAGCCGAGGCTGGTGGACCCGCCAGCCGAGATGATGTCGTTGTAACCAACATCGCGCGCTGTGACCTGCGTGCCGCTCTGCGACCACGTGGCATTCCAGCCGGCTGTGACCTGCTGATCGCTGGCGAAGGCGAAGGTCAGCGTCCAGCCCTGAATGGGCGCGGAACTGAGATTGTTGATGGTGACATTGACGGTAAAGGCGCCGGTCCACGAGGAGGCGGAGTAGTGAACACTGCAATAGTGGCCGGGAATAGGCGTGGCCGTTGGCGTGGGAGTCACCCCATTGGCCAGATCTTGCAGGTGTTGCTTGAGACCCGCACCGAAAGCGGTCGGCGTACCGTTGTAGTCGCTGATCAATGAGGGGAAGTTGCCGCAGTTGTAGACATTCCAGGCCCAGGCCAGGTAGCCGATGTTGTTCTGGTCAAGCCAGTTCATCGCCATGTCGATAAAGCTGTGCGCGCAGTCGTTTTCGCCGATTTCGCCGGCGATGACTGGCACTCTGGCGGCGACAGGCGCGACGTTGACCACCCAGCAGTTGACGTAGTTGCAGGTGTTGAAGTTGTACAGATGGAACGAGGCGACCAGGTTGTTCAACGGATCGGTGGGTTCGTTGGCCAGCCAGCCTGAAAGATCGTTGGAATAAGCCAGGCCGCCGAGCATGAGAACGTTGGT
>DASZXF010000917.1:0-7794 GCA_035546055.1 Ktedonobacteraceae bacterium | reverse complement strand
CCCCCCCCCCCCCCCCCCCCCCCCCCCCCCCCCCCCCCCCGCTTCTCCCTCTCTCTTACACGCTTCTACACGCTTCTAAAAACAATCTTCTGAATTGACTGTGCCAGGGTGGGCGAGTCGACAGTGGCCAGGTTGCTGAGGAAAATGATGGTCACGTTGTCGTCGATGTAGCGCCCGATGTAGGTACGAAAGCCGTCAATTACGCCGTCGTGCCAGATCAGGCGATGGCCCGCTACCGGCGAACTGGCGATAAACCAGCCATAGCCGTAGGTTGAGCCGGCAAAGAGGCTGTTCTGAGTATACGAAGTAAAAGCGGCGGTTCGCGTCTGCTGATTGAGCAGAACATCAGTGGTGAGTGCGCGATCCCACAGGGCGAGATCGGTAACCGTCGAATAGAGCAGACCCGAACCAAAGAGGAAGGACCAGTCAGGCGACTTCTCCCAGCCAAGATCACCAGCCTCGTTCTGCCAGGTAGCATACCCGTGCGCGTCTTCAGGCTGAGCATAGTAAAATTTGGCGTCGAAACCGCTCTCTGTCATATGCAGGGGAGTCAGGATCATCTGTTGCACGAATTGCTTGTATGGCTGCCCCGAAACGGTCTGCACAACATAGGCCAGAATTTGATAGCAAACGCTGCAATAAGCAAACGTGCTACCTGGCGTAAAGGCCAGAGGCGCGTTGTCGAAACTGGCAATCCAGGCCGCCGGCGAGGCCGCAGAGAGTTGCGAGGTATCCAGCTCTGGAATACCAGAAGTATGCGTCAGTATCTCATGCAGCGTCACCGGTCGCCAGGGTGGCGGACACGGGACAACATATGCACAAATGGAGTTCTGCACACGCAACTTGCCCTGCTGTTGGAGCAGCAAAATCGCCGCAGCGGTAAATTCTTTGGTGACAGAACCAAGATAAAAGCGCGTGTGCGGCTTGTTCGGCATCATCGTAGACCAGTTGGCCATACTGTACCCCTGCTCAAGCAGCACATGACCGTCCTTTTCGATCAAAATAGATCCGCTGAACTGCTGCTGCGCCACCAGGCGCGTGAAAAGCGCGTTGACCTGCGCGGCGGTCTGCGCATCCTGCTTGCTGAGCACAGCCGGCTGCATACCAGAGCCTCCAGATGCCAGCCCGTTACGACTGGCCGCCGTGCCCTTTTCCACCAGGGTCTGCGGCTCGGCCTGGCTCGCCGAGGTCGATTGCCGCCCCATCCCACAACCGGTCAGAAGTACGACCATCAGGGATATCAGTCCTACCACCGCGCGCACACCTGGCGCCGCCCTCCGCTCAGAACCACCTGAACAGGGCGCGCGACCTGCCCGCCTGCGGGGGCGCATACGACTGTGCCCTCCCGCCTGTTGCCGAGGATCAGAAACAGGCTGACGTTTATCCATTCTTGCCTCCCAGGGTACTTTCCCTTCCATCACAATAAATCCTCCCCAGCCTGTTCCCCTTCTCTTCCGGGAAAAAAAGGTGGAGGCAGGCGACACAAGGAGCAATCAAAACAATTCTTGTCTCTCCTACTATACTGTATATCACTTTTGTAGAGAGAACAAGCGTTATATTGGCACAGTTCGATGTAACAGCGAGAGATCAAGCAAGAACGCTGAGCGCCGAGTACATTTCGCGCAAGAAGCGGCTGGGGACAGTCTTGAGCAGACGGGTATGAGCGAAGCCATGCTGATTGGCGAAGCGCTCCCAGGTGGGATAGGCCAGAGGATAGGGCACCCACGGATTGCCACGATCAACGTTGTATTCAACCAGCAGCAAACTGCCAGCCGGGCGTAAACGGGTGCGCAATTGAGCCAGCAGTGGAGCTTTATCGCGCACAAAGTGCAGGGAATTCGCCATGAGAATGCCATCCAGCGGAGGCAGCGTCAGCTGACCGGTGAAGTCCGCCGCCAGACACTCCAATGTCACACCCTTAAAATTCGCATGCATGGATGCTTCGAGTGCGTGCAGCGCCCGCTGATCCTGATCGACCGCGTAGATATGCGCGTCCGCGCCCAGCAAATCCGCCAGAGCCAGCGTAAACGCGCCCGCCCCGCAGCCCAGATCCGCCCAGACTCCACCGCGCGCGGTGATACCTGGACGGATGAGATTTACATGATCCTGATGTTGCATTTTTCAATGGCCTTCTATCAAGCGGGGCAGGCGCGCCTGCCCCGCCACAGGGACGATTGTCTCAGAGACACTGCTCCGAGGATCGCGTTCGCTATGCGAGAACCTGAGAGGCAAGGCTCCCAGGTTCTCGCTTCCACAGTGGCGGAGCAGCTCCCTCGCCGCCCCCATTTTCCGCCTCAACCTCCCGATCTCCCCTCTCCACCGGGCAGCTATTCGCGCAGGGCGCCACCAACGCTACTGGAGACGCGGCGGATAATGCGGTTGCGCAAGTCCTGCACGCGGGCCTCACTGAGATTGCCCTCCAGGCTCTCATAGGTGAGCTTGTAAGCCAGGGATTTGTGGCCTGCCGGGATGGGCTGACCGCGATAGATGTCAAACAACTCGATATTGGTGAGCAGCGCGCCTCCGCCCTGGCGAATGGCGGTCTGCACGTCGGCAGATGGCACTTCCTCGCCGACCACGAAGGCCAGATCTTCGACAACCGGCTGATAGACGCTGATCGGCTTCATGGGCTGGAGACGCCAGCCGGATTTGACCAGCGGAGCGATAGCCAGGTCGGCTACGTAGACCCGCGCTTCCGTCGGGATCTCGAAAGCCTGGAGAACCAGCGGGTGAATTTCGCCGATGACGCCCTGAGTCGCGCCGTGGAAGCGGATTTCGGCGCTCGTAGAGGCGAAGGAGGGGTGCCCGTCGCGCGCGACATACTCAATGCCGTTGCTCGCCAGACCCAGGCGCGCGAAAAGCTCCTCCAGTATGCCCTTGACATCGAAGAAGTCGAAGGCCTCGGCTCCGGCTGGATCGGGATGAACACTGGCGGGACGACGCGGACCGGTCAGCAGAATGCTCAGGCGGCGCTCCTCCAGGGGCAGCTTGCCATCGCCTTTCTCAGGCAGATAGACGCGTCCAATCTCGAAGTTGGCCAGGCGCGTCGAGTAGCGCAGATTGTAAGCCGCATTCTCCAGCGCGCTCACCAGCAGCGAACGGCGCATGACCCTGCGATTGACGTTCAGCGGATTGAGCAGGGTAACAAAGCGTTCGCTGGCCTCGGCGCTGCCCAGCGGAGCGTGTACCAGTCTGTCATGATTTTCCGGCGTGGTCAGCGCGTAGTTGATCGTCTCCATCAATCCGCAGCTGGTCAGGATATCGCGAATCTGCTCCTCGACGCGCTGCGTATCATTGATGTGCGCGGGCGGCAGGACATCGCTCAGCAGCGTGGTTGAGATATCCTCGTAGCCGATCACGCGCGCGACCTCTTCAGCCAGGTCGGCGGGCACCTGAATATCCAGGCGATGCCAGGGGGCGACACAGCGCAGCACAGCTTCGCCCGGCTCAATGTTCAGGCCAAAGATAGGCTGACCAGCGGCCTCGGCTGGCAACGCGGGCAGTTGCTCGCAGACGATATCCAGGCGGCGCAGATTCTCCGCGATGGTGGTCAGGTCGACCTCCATACCGAGCAGACGGCGCACATTGCTGGCGGTGGTGTAGACCACGCGCTCAGCCTGGGGAACAGGATAGGCATCGATCATGCCGGGCACAATCCTGCCATTGGCATATCTGCGCATCAGATCGGCGGCGCGGCGCGCGGCGATGGGATTGAGGCTGGCGGGAATCCCGCGCGAGAAGCGATGACTGGCCTCGCTGTGCAGCTTGAGCTTTTGCGATGTGCGGCGATTGCTGATATTGTCGAAAGTTGCCGCTTCCAGCAAAATCGTGCGCGTCTCGTCGCTGACCTCGGTCTCGCTGCCGCCCATGACGCCGGCGACGGCAATACTGCCCAGGGCATCGGTGATCATCAACATCGACTCGTCCAGTTCGCGCTCAACGCCATCCAGCGTGGTCATTTTCTCGCCGGGGTGAGCGGTGCGCACCGTAATCACCGGCGTCTCCTGACCTGCCCGCAGCGCTCGCTGCCTGAGCTGATCATAGTCAAAGGCGTGGAGAGGCTGCCCCCATTCGAGCATAACGAAGTTGGTAATATCAACCACGTTATTGATCGGACGCATCCCGGCCAGGGTCAGATATTCCTGCATCCATTTTGGAGATGGGCCAATCTCCACGTCTTTTATAATGAGGCCAATGTAGCGATTGCAAAGTTCAGGATTGGCGATCTCCACTCGCGCGTAGTTCGCAGCCTCGTCGTCGCCGGAGCTCGCGGTCTCGTCTGGCGGCAAGTGTAACGCTGCATTGGTCAGAGCTCCTACCTCGCGCGCCATGCCGATCATGTTCAGACAACGAGCCATGTCGGGCGTCAGGCCGATTTCAAAGACCTCGTTGCCCAGGTAATCGCGCAGCGGCGTACCCACTGGCGCATCCTCTGGTAGCAGCAAAATGCCCTCGTGCTCGTCGCTCAGCCCCAGTTCACGTTCGGAACAGACCATGCCATTCGAGGGAATGCCGCGAATTTTCGAGGGTTTGAGCTTCTTTTTCGGACGTGGCGTCTCGTCGCTATAGGCATCAATCAGCACGGCTCCGTTACGCGCGAAAGCCACCTTGAGTACCGGCAAAGCCTCGGCGTCCTTGTACTGAAAAATGTTGGGCGCGCCCGTTACCACCTGTTCAACACCCGCACCGTAATCAATCTCCACCAGGGTCAGGCGATCCGCATTGGGATGCTGCTTGACCGAGCGCACCTGGCCCACCAGAATGGTAGCGGGGTCCCACCAGTCGCCCTCGCGTTTAATCTCCTCAACCTCCATCCCGGCCAGAGAAAGCCGGTCGGCCAGCTTCTGGACTGGCAGGGTGAGGTCGACGTACTCTTTCAACCACGAAAGTGGTACTAACATCGTTTTCTCCGTATATAGACGTGGCGCTCCCCACCATCCCGGCGGGTTTTAGCTGGCACCACCGTTTTCAATCATTTCATCCACTTAACCAATGCGATCCAGGAAACGCACATCATTGGAGTAGAAGTAGCGGATATCATCGATACCGTACTTCAACAGGGCGATGCGCTCTGGTCCCATGCCGAAGGCGAAGCCGCTATATTCAGCCGGATCATAGCCGCCGTATTGCAGGACAGTCGGGTGAACCATGCCCGCGCCCATGATCTCCAGCCAGCCAGTATGTTTGCAGATCGAACAGCCTTTGCCGGAGCAGAGCACGCAGGCGATATCAACCTCCACGCTCGGCTCGGTGAACGGGAAGTAGCTTTTGCGGAAGCGCATAGCATGGCCCGCGCCGTAGAGCTGGCTGGCGAAATTGGTAATCACGCCCTTGAGGTCGCTGAAAGTAATATGCTTACCGACCGCCAGACCTTCCACCTGGTAGAACATCGACTCCGAGCGCGCCGTCACCTGCTCAAAGCGGTACACCTTGCCGGGCAGGATCACGCGAATGGCTTCAGGAGCGTATTCACGCATAGCGCGGATCTGGCCAGGGCTGGTGTGCGTGCGCAGCAACACCTCCGGGTTGGTGGTGTAGAAGGTATCCCACATATCTCTGGCCGGATGGCCGGGCGGAATATTCAGGAATTGGAAATTGTACTCGTCGGTCTCAACTTCGGGCGCGTCATAAATCTGGAAGCCCATCGAGCCAAAAATGGTATAGATCTCACGCAGCATACGCGTGGTCGGATGGATCTTGCCAGCCGTCTGCGGACGCCCCGGCAAACTCACATCAATGCGATCCTTATTGCGCACCGCCTCCAGTTCCGCCAGTTCCAGGGCCGCCTGCCGCTCTTTCAGCGCGCTCTCCAGCGCCGCCGAGACCTCGTTCGCCACCTTGCCCACCACGGGCCGCTCCTCCGGCGCCAGACCGCCCAGGCCGCGTTTAATGCCCGTCAGGCGTCCCTTACCGCCGAGATACTCGCGGTGCCAGGCGCGCGTCTCCTCAGTGGTGCTGGCGCTGGCCAGGGCCGCCAGTCCCTCCTGCTGCAACTCTTCAAGCTGTTGCAGGAGCGTTTTTTCAGCCAGATTACTCATAATAATGCCACCTTTTTGTTGACTCTTCTCCATGAATCCTCTAACCACGTGCAACGCACGACACAACGAGAAAGGCCACGTCTACGCTGCTATCGTCTTCGTTCGACCCTTCTCCAGACGCAGCGAAATGCTTCTGACGCGTGTAGCGCAGGACAAATCAAGAATAAAAAAAACTGACACACTCGCCACCAGGGACGAAGTTGTCAGTGAACTCCGTGGTACCACCCTTCTTTTTCAGTTCCGCGCGCCAGAGGACGCCGGCAACTGCTCAGCCTCCACACCCATGCATGGCAGTCTGAGAGTCTCATCCTATCCGATAACGGGGACGAACCGGGACCATCTACCCGCTCGGCAACCGCGCAAAGCGCTCAATGGCCAGCTCAGGGGCGAACTTCAACAGATCAACGGCGAGAAGGCTTGCAGCCGATGGCCTTCTCTCTCTAACGCCTGCCACCTGTGTACTTTTCCCCTTCAAGGCTTGTCTTTTTGTCTTCCTGTAGATTATGCCAGATTCACAACCAATTGTCTAGAGCCTACAGAAATCAAGACCACCTGCCGATAAGAAAAACGAACGGACCAATCGCGGGCACGTAAGCAGGAAAATCGGCACACGTTTCACGGATTTACCAGACCAGAAAAAGGAAGAGTTTGTCCACCGAGAGGAGACATAGTATGCAAACACATATGTCCACTCCCTTAAAGATAGCCCGGCGCTACTGGGGAATGTCGCTAGTACGAGGCGTGGTCGCGATTATCTTCGGCCTGGTGGCCATTCTATGGCCGCATTTGACCTTTTCGCTCTTTATGAGAGCCTTTGGCATCTTCGCAATTGTCGAAGGCGTCATCCTCATGGGCAGCGCATTCACCCAGCGAACGGTGCGCGTGCCGACAACTGACGGCTATGCCCGGCGCGCCGATGCGGCTTCGCAAGCGCGCTATGCCCAGGAAGGCGAGAGAGTCAACCGCGAGTCCTACGCCTACGGTCCGCAAAATCAAGCGCCCGCCTATGGCGAGCAGTCCCGCCACATGCGGCGAGGCCAAACCGGCTACACCACCTACAGGGGCAATCGCTCAACCCTGATGCTTGAAGGTCTGCTGACCATCATCTGTGGTATCCTGGCCCTCCTGCTGCCCACCGTCATCGGCGCCCTGGCTCTCTACGCAGTAGCGGCCTGGGCGGTCTTCAAAGGCGTCGGTTCGCTCATCCAGACAGGCACACGCGGCTGGATCCTGGGCGTCATCGGCGTCCTGGGCATCATCCTGGCGCTGATCGTAATCTTCAGACCCTTCGCCGTCATTCACTCCCTGCTCTGGATCGTCGGCGTCTTCTCGCTGATCATGGGCATCTTGCTCGTCCTGCGCGGCCTGCGCCACAACGCCAGAGCGCGCGAGACACGCCCGATAGAGCCATCTTACTAAGCAACAAAAACAGGGTTCAGTCACCAGGGAAGCGATGGAGCATCAGATCCATCGCTTTTCCGGTGACTGAACCCTGTCTTTGTTGCTTCAGACAAACAAAACGGGCTTTTTTTCCGAGATTGACATAGACCGTTATCAGGAATAAGATATGGCAGGACTATAAGCACGAACTAGCGAGTACCTGGCAAACGCACCAGACCCAGGCAGGCAAGGGACAGATGATGTCATACATGGATATGGGGCAGAACCCGACACACCCCGACGAGAACACGCAAGAGGATCTGGAGCATCTGCTGCTTCATGGCGTTGGCTCTGGTGAGCCGGTTACGCTTGAGAA
>DASZXF010000916.1:0-5017 GCA_035546055.1 Ktedonobacteraceae bacterium | reverse complement strand
TGCTTGCATAGCCATTGGAGAGTGTGCCGGTCAGCCCCAGCATCCGGCCACAGGCGCTGGCCAGCGCCTCACGCGCCCGGGACAACGCCGTTTTATCCGCGCCCTCATGCTCCAGGTGAGCAAACGCTTCATCGTGCGGCGCCCTCCCCTCCAGCAGTGCCGCCTGTTCTCGCGCCAGGACAGCGTAGCGTTCCAGCGAGAGGAGATACTGCTGGAGACGCTCTTCTGCGGCCAGCAGTTGAAGCCCCAGTTGCCGCCCGGCGGCCTGCCGCTGATCGGGCATGCTCTCCTCGTCCGGCTCCGAGAAGGACAGCCCCCCTTTCCTCACCAGCTGCTCATCCTTGGCCATGCGCATGCAATGGGGACAGGCCGGGAACCAGATGGGCGTGCGCTCCTCCGGCAGATCTGAGCGTCGCCGCAGCAGGCGCACAGTACCCCTCGTGCGATCAATGACGCGCGCGGGTTTCATGCGCCAGACTGGCATCCAGGCCGGCATGGTCCTGGCATCATGAAAGGTCAGGATCAGCACATGCGCCGGTTTGAGTGGCAACGGCCAGAGGTCGTCTCCACCGTGTGCTCGCTCCTCGCGATTATGAGCGAGGGCAACATCGTAATGCTGGCGCCAGGCGGCCAGTTCCCGGCGCATACAGGCCACCGCCTGCTCCAGACTGCCCACCAGGCCAAGCGCCGTGCCAGTGAAGGTGGGATCGAACTGGCGAAAAGCCGTGCGCCCATCTACGGCGCCGCCCGAGGCAGCCTGTGCAGCACGTAAATCCCGGTCGCTGTCGCTCTCCTCCTCCTCCTCATCCTGTTTGCCCCGTGTTGGGCCAAACTTTTCCACAATGAGGACTTTCACATTGGGAATGGTCTCTTCCCATTCCCGCTTCCACTTGGGGGCCATGATCGCTGGCGAGAGCACAACCAGGGGAAAAAGCGACAGCCGACGCGCACCCGGCGGCGCTTCTTCCGCGCACCCACAGGCATAAAGATCTGCCAGAAAGGCAGTCACCATCGCCATGTAGGTCTTTCCCGCGCCCATCTCCGCGACTTCGGCCAGCCGATCCAGGCGCTCCGGCTCATCGTCGTCCTGAAATGGCATGCGATTGACCAGGGCATGGACCTGCGCCAGGATCGCATCCAGTTGCTTGCCCAGGGGACGACGGCGCAGGTAGGCAAAGCCGCGTCTGGCCCAGGGAACCTGGTGTGGTCCCTGATAGCGCGGCTCATTCAACCGCTGGACCTGTTCCATGAGCGAGTCGCCAAAGTCGGCCAGAAACTCCTTCATGCTCATGGTTTCATGTTCCACGCCCCAACTGAGGTGGGTATAGCTGCCGACCTCAATGAGCACCAGGCTCATGGTATCGAGATCAAGTCCCCAGAGCGCAGACTCAAAACGGTCGGTGACTTTCTCGATTATCTCGTGACCATCATCCGAGCAACTGATGTGCCGGGTTTTGCGCGTGTGCCCCTTGATCAGCAGGCGGCGGCCACTTTTGCTGGTCAGTTCCGCCTGCGTGATCAGACCACCCACCGCAAAAGCGATGGTGTACCCTTGTTTAAAAGCATGCAGGCCATGACCCACCGCCTGTTTTTTATGGCGCAGATCAGGGAAGCGTGCGGCCCAGAACTCCTCCTGAGACCAGAGACCTTCCCTGGGACGGCCCGATGGACCAAACTGCCCCAGGCGGCGAGCCAGGGCATCGGGATCAAACGAGCCGGCCAGAAAATACCTGACTGGAGCCGCGCTGGGCGCGTTGGGAAGGACATACGGCTCAGGGAGAGAATCGCCCTCCAGCGGTAACGGAGGTAACGTCTCCCCCATGGCAGCCCAGGCCGCGATCTGCGCCTCCATCGCCTCATCACCCGAACCCGGATGCGGCAACTTGCGCCCGATCCAGATAATCTGCTTGAACTGCGCATACATCTCCACCTCCTCGGTCTTGCCCGGCGGGCGCCAGAGGACATCGGGAAAGCGAAAGCACACCTGGCGATCATAGTGCTCTGCCAGATACGGGGCCACGCCCCGGCGTCCCAGCACATGCTGGGGAATGACCCAGATGACAACTGCGTAGTCTGCGCAGCGCTCGGTGGTGCGTTTGAGAAATTGCACTTCCTGGCGTCCGCGTTCGCCCTCCAGCACTTCGCTGCCCTCGTCATAGATGGGATTGACAAAGGCAAACTGCCAGCCTCCATCGGTACCGCTGCCGGTGGACAGCGTGGTGGAAAAGTAACTGGTGGCCAGCACGTGATCGAGTTGACTGGCTGCCTGTTTGGCACGCACCTGATCCAGTTCAATCCCCCAGGTCGAGATCGCGGCCTGGGACCAGCGTCCGTGGGTCAGGCTATGCTGCTGTTTGACCGCCTCGGCGATCAACTTGAGCGCGGTACCCTCCCCACAGCAGGGATCGAGCATGCGGATACGCGCAGTGGGAGTCGCGGTGCGCACCAGGCGCGCTAGTGGCCCGGCAAGCAGGGGTGGAAGCGGATAATAGCCGAGCTTGAAACGTCCGGCAAGTCTCATCAGCCTTTCTCCTCAAAGCAAACAGCCCGCCTCGTCCTGCCAGGATGGGGCGGGCCAGAGAACAATGGTAAACTATCAGGAGATGCCGACCAACTCACGATCCTGATCGGGCCGCGCGTCGATCAGGGAGCGCCCAGAGCGTTGGAGGTGAAAGGCATCCAGATCCGTTTTCAGCGACACCATGGCGGGTTGGCACAGCCAGGCATCATGCCAGAGTGGCAGGATGCGCGGGAAAGGCTCCGCTTCCACCTGTTCCACCTGGGGACTCCAGGTCTTGAGCCGGGTGATTTCCCCCCGGCTCAGTCCTCGATTCCAGATGTAGGCTGCCCACTCCGGCAGCAGGGGAAAGGGATAACGGAGGGTCAGAAAGGCCATATGCTGTTCGATGCGCCAGTTGGCCAGTGTGTGCTGACAGCGCTGGTGGTACGCCTGCTCCTCCTCGCCCTGTTCGCGCGGCGGTTGGACTGAGCCAGGCGTGCGAATGAGGAACAGGGGAAACAGATTTCGCAGTTTTGCCTCTTCTTCATCCTGTTCATCCTTTTTTTTCAAGGTGGCAAGGTCCACCTTCTGCGCACGCTTGCGCTGCTGGTGACGCGCCTTCTGGTGCCGGGGCGGACGCTCTTTGGTCGCCATCCCCAGCACTGGATCACAGACAGTCAGCTGGTTGGATTCGATGAGGGCATGGAGAGATCCATCATCCATCGTCTGCTGATAATAGTTCCAGTACAGGGGATAGCGCAGGGTTGAAAGGACGTGCTGAGCCAGCGCAACGTGTCCAAGCCCATCAATGGTAATCTCTTCCACATGACTGGCCACCAGGCCAGACCAGATGCCACGCAACAGCGCGCCCTGACCACGCATCGCCTCCAGGGACAACGAAAACAGCGCGGTGGTGCGTCGTCCTTTAATCACTTCCGCAGGTCCGGCGATATAGGCCTGAACATAGGCCGAGTAGCGGGCGCCCCCGCGCGACTGGACAATGATACGGGGAAGATCGGTGCGTTCCACATAGGTTGGGATCAGCGGTTTGGGTGCCATAGTTCTTCTCCTTGAACACAAAGCCTCCTGCGTTCCTCTGTCTGCTGAAGAACACAGGAGGCACCTACGCCAGCGTCGGCTTATCCCTGGCTCACGCGGCCAAGGATTGCCCGAAACTGACTGAGCCGGAGGTGTGCCAGTTCCTGCACCCCATACTCCTGGCAAAGGGTGCGAATGCGCCTGGCATCATTGCCACACAACATGGTCAGCACCGTGACCTGCCCCTGATCGAGGCAGGGATCAGGATCAGCAATGGCGGGAAGGGTGGCCTGCACGGGTGCGGTCGGCGCTTCCTCGCGCACGACACTTCCAGAGACAGTCACCGCATCTTCTGATGCCCGGTTGCTCGTTGGGCGCGGTTTCACCCCTTCCAGGTACTCCGACTCATCTCTCGACCATTGCCAGGTTTCCAGAAGCACGTCTTCTTGCAACAATTGGTGTTGAAGCGCCGGCGTGATCTTGTTCTGGAGCAAAAACTCGTCAGTGATGGCCTGCTCGGCTGGAATGAGCGACAGCATGGGGATAATCGTGGTAGATTGGCCCTCCTGTTCCTTCGACTGGACTCGCCGGGGAACCTCTGCAGGCACCGTGGGATTGGCCAGCGCCCAGTAGGGGGTTTTCACGCCGGTTTTACCTCTAGCCTGAACCCGTTGGTCATAGGCCCGCATGGCACGATACTGGCTGTACAGCATCATCAAGGCATCATCGACCAGGTAGCCGCTCACGCTGATCTGGAACCAGGTAAGAAACCCGTTGGCATCGTCCCAGGTTTGCTCGGGAGATGGAAGAAGTTCTCGAATATATGCCCGCATTTTGAGTTTGGCGGTCTTCTTCGGCTCTCCGTTGGGCTTATAGATAATCTGCTGTTTTTTATCGCGATTGACTTCCCACCCGTAAGCAACGCCATCGCGATCCTGTGGATGTTTCATCTCGCGTTTATCCCTCACCCCGCGAGCGACCACAAAGAGGGACACGGGCACCAGCACATACTCACCACGTGGTCCCTTGCTCCCATCCCAGCGGTAGTTCAGCGCCCAGTAGTCCACCAGTTCGACCTCGCCCTGGTCATTTTCATGCTCAATGAGGTGATGTTTGTACCCCAGGCGTGTCAGCAGCGCATCCAGCCTGGGGTTCACGCCCTTATGAACATGCCAGCCAACTGGCATCTGCCGGTCGCTGGTCGGTAATTTTCCGGTCATCCAGCTCAGGTACGGGTTGTATTCTTTGACCGGTTCAACGACCTCACTGACTAACATACCAAAATCGTTCGCAGCCGCATCCCAGGGAGTCAGGGCGTGCGATCCGTCGGAGGAAAGCGTCGTAAATTGCATGAGGAGATACTCCTTTACACATCGTGTGTTTCATCAGGGGATATGACAATCAGAGAACGCCCACCTGTCCCCTGGCCTTTCAGGTGGGCAAGGATGCGTTGACAGCTCCTGCTATGAGGCTCCATCA
>DASZXF010000915.1:0-2472 GCA_035546055.1 Ktedonobacteraceae bacterium | reverse complement strand
AGCATCTTCTTATGTCCTTCTCAAGTTATGAGAGTAGCAGGAAGCATTTCCATAGTGTGCTTATCATGAGTACACACTCGTGGGAGTTGGAGAGAAGCAGAGGGATGTATCAATGGAAGTGATCAAGGTTAGCCCCAGGGGTTATTGTTATGGGGTGGTGGATGCCCTCCAGGTAGTTCAACAGGCGATCAAAGACCCTCGTGTACCGCGCCCGATCCATATCCTCGGTCAGATCATTCACAACCGTCACGCTGTTGAAGAGTTCACCGCTCTGGGGGTGATTACGCTGGACGGGCCTGACCGCATGAAGCTCCTTGAGCAGGTGACGAGGGGAACCGTTATCTTTACGGCTCATGGCGTGGCGCCTCTGGTGAAAGCACAGGCCAGGGAAAGGGGCTTGCACTGTATTGACGCGACCTGCCCCGATGTCACTGTGACCCATCAGCTTGTTTCTATGCTGGCCCGGCAGGGGTTTGTCATTCTCTACATCGGCAAGCGTGGCCATCCTGAGCCGGAGGGCGTACTGGGGGAAGTTCCCGGACAGATTTTCCTGGTCGAGAATGAGGCTGATGTGGACGCGCTGGCCCCCGCCTTGCGGCGGCGAGAGCGCCTGGCGGTGACGACGCAAACCACGCTTTCCCAGTGGGATACGCAACAGCTCGTTGCCTATATCAAGGAGCTGTATCCTTACGCCCAGGTTCACATTGATATCTGCGCCGCCACGCAGAAGCGTCAGGAGGCGGTTGCTTCTCAGGCAAAGGGAGCCGATCTGACTATCGTGGTGGGAGATCCACGGAGCAACAATACCAATCGGCTGGTGCAGGTTTCTGAGGAGGTCACGGGCGTGCCTGCGGTGCGCATCGAGAACCTCTCTCAACTGCGGCCAGAATGGCTGGCTGGAAAAAAACGGGTCGCGGTGACGGCGGGTGCCTCGACGCCCAGCCACCTGACACGTGAGGTCATTCGGTACCTGGAAGCCTACGACCCGCGCACAACACAGACAGAGCCGCTGGTGCCTCTGCGCAAAGGGGATGAGAAATGAAGCGACGAGCAACCAGGCAGATTCAGGTGGGGACGGTCCCGCTTGGGGGAGACGCGCCCATCGCGGTCCAGTCGATGACCACGACGTATACGCGCGATGTTCAGGCAACGGTTGAGCAAATCCATCGTCTGGAAGAAGTGGGCTGCGAGCTGGTCCGTGTGGCCTGCCCGGAAGAAGTGGATGTCCGGGCGTTAGGGGCGATCAGGCGCCAGATTCATCTGCCGTTGATTGCGGATATTCACTACGATGGGAAGCTGGCGCTGCTGGCTATCGAGCAGGGAGTGGATGCTGTGCGCATCAATCCCGGCAACCTGCTCGGTGGACGCGAGATGTTCGCCAGCATTGTTACGGCTGCCCGCGCTGCCGGAATTGCCCTGCGCATCGGCGTCAACTCCGGTTCTATCGATGCCCTTGAGCATGGACAACAGATGCGTAAGATTGCGATGAAGCTGCGCGATGATGGCACGCTGGTACGCTCCGATCCCGCCGAGGAGCGACGGCGCGCACGTGAGCACCTGGTCGAGCGCATGGTAGCCCGCGCGCTGGAGTATTGTGGATGGGCCGAAGATCTGGGCTTTTCGGCCTATAAAGTCTCGCTCAAATCGTCCAATGTGCTGACGGCTGTCGCGGCTTATCGCCTGTTTGCTGCCGCCTGTGATGTGCCTCTCCACCTGGGCATCACCGAGGCCGGAACCCTGGTCAGTGGCGCGGTCAAGTCAGCGGTGGGGTTTTCACAACTGCTTGGCGATGGCATCGGCGATACTATCCGGGTTTCGTTGACTGCCGAGCCGGAAGAGGAGATTCCGGTGGCCTATGAGATCCTGCGCGCCTTGGAGTTGCGTCAGCGAGGCGTGACCTTTGTCTCCTGTCCCTCCTGTGGCCGCGTGGAGATCGATGTGCTGGCGATTGCCAGCGAGGTCGAGAAACGCCTTGCCAGGGTGCAGACCCCCATCCAGGTCGCGGTGATGGGCTGTGTGGTCAATGGACCCGGAGAGTCGCGGGACGCCGATGTGGGCCTGGCCGGAGGACGAGGCAAGGGCGTGATCTATCGCAAGGGACAGGTGGTCAAAACCGTCCCCGAGAGCGATTTCCTCGTGGAAGTCCTCAAAGAGATCGCCAGTCTGCTGCCCCCTCATGAAGCGGGCCTCGTCTATCCAGGCGATGAGGCTCCCGGTTCGGTGAGTCTGGGGCGCACGCGCAAGAGCGGCGTTCATCGCGCTCCCGCTCAGCAAAGTGGAGCGGAGCCTCCCGACGCCAGAACGTCCTTGCGGGGAGTCTCGCTGCCTCTCCTTTCCCAAAGCGAGGTGTCCTGATGGAAATTCCGCCCGACGTTCCTCCGCAGGGAAAGGTGGACCTGCGGGTACCGCCGACGTATCTGTTCACTCGTTACGCGGAATTGCTGCGAAACGCGCTCCAGCGAGAGGTTGCGC
>DASZXF010000914.1:0-4937 GCA_035546055.1 Ktedonobacteraceae bacterium | reverse complement strand
CAGGCCTATCATCCCGCGATGAAGCACGTGGGGCCGGTGCGCAGTTCGATTGGCATTCGTACCATCTTCAATATTCTGGGACCGCTGACCAATCCCGCTCACACGCACTATCAGGTACTGGGCGTGCCTGATGCCTCGCTGCTGCGCATGGGCTGCAAGCACGCGCTGGTGATTCACGGTGAGGACGGTCTGGACGAATGCTCGCTGGTCGCGCCGACGCGGGTCTGCGAGGTACGCCAGGGCGCGGAAACGCGCGAATACACTATCACACCCGAAGAGATGGGCCTGACTCGCATCAACACTCTGCAGCCTCTGCTGGGCGGTGATCCGGCCTATAACGCCACTCTCCTGCGTCAACTCCTGAGCGAAGACACGCGCACACCAGCCAGCGAGATGCTCTGCCTGAATGCCGGAGCGGCTCTCTTCGCCAGTGAGCGGGTCGATTCTCTGCGCGAGGGCGTCAGGCTGGCCCAGGCAGTTTTGCGCGAAGGCAAAGCCGGGCGTAAACTGGATGAAGTCATTGCATGTATGCAGAACTGAGCGCGGACAGCGCACGCGGCATGAGAGCTGGCCTGTCATTGCTCGCCCGACCGGGGCAGTTCGCCGTTATTGCCGGCACAGAGCAGGCAGGCATATAAAGAGCAGGCAACGAAGATGATACTTGATAAAATTGTCGCGCGTTCCCGTCTTGACCTGGAGGAGCGCAAAAAGGAAGTGCCACTGGAAGAGGTACAGGCACGAGCGGCGGCCCAGGCGGCACCGCGCGATGCCATGGCCGCTCTGCGAGCACGCAATGCCGTCCATGTCATCGCGGAAGTCAAACGCGCCTCGCCCTCAAAGGGACTGCTGGCGCCGAATTTCGATCCGGTGGGCCTGGCCCGTACCTACGCTGCCAGCGGCGCCTCGCTGATCTCGGTTCTGACCGAGCCGCACTTTTTCCAGGGGGCTCCTTCCTATCTGACGGCCATTAAGCAGGCTGTTGAAATACCGGTGCTGTGCAAGGACTTTCTCTACGATGAGTACCAGGTCTACGAAGCGCGCTCCTGGGGCGCTGATCTTATCCTGCTGATCTGCGCCATTCTGGATGATGGGCAACTGCGTCACCTGCTGGGCGTGGCACGCAGTCTGAATATGCACGCGCTGGTTGAAGCGCACAGCGCCGCCGAGGTTCAGCGAGCCGTGGCAGCGGGCGCGCAGATCATTGGCGTCAACAGTCGCGACCTGCGCACCTTTGAGATGCAGCCCGGCCTGATTCGCGACCTGCGCCCGCTCATTCCGGCGGAGTGTGTGCTGGTAGCGGAAAGTGGTATCCACAGCGCCGCCGACGCGCGCCGCCTGGCCCGCTACGATGTACAGGCCATGCTGGTAGGTGAGTCTCTGGTGACATCCAACGATATCCCCGGTCAGTTGCGCCGGCTCTTGCGCGGGGCCAACGAGGATGTGCAGATAAAAATCTGCGGTTTGAGCGACGAGCGCCACGTAAAGCTGGCACTGGAGGCGGGCGCGGACCTGTTCGGACTGGTCTTTTACGAGCCAAGCCATCGCTATGTCACGCCCCGGCGCGCGCGCGAACTGGCGCAAACGCCGGGGGACAAACGGGCGCAGATCGAGGCCGTGGGCCTGTTCGTCAACAAAGAAGCGGATTTTATCAACGAGGTGGCTGAACTGGTCGGCCTGGACGTGGTGCAATTACACGGCGACGAGTCTCCCGAATTGTGTCAGCGTATCCGGCGCCCGGTCATTAAAGCGATACATATGCGCGATGCCAGCGACCTGGAGAAACTCCAGGCGTATCGCGAAGTGACCTGGCGCGTGCTGCTTGATACGCCCTCCTCTGGCTGGGGTGGAAGCGGCGAGACGCACGACTGGCAACTGGCTCGCGCAGCCGCGCAAACGCAGCGGGCCTTCCTGGCCGGCGGCCTGCATTCCGCGAACGTAGCCGCAGCCATTGCTCAGGTTCGTCCCTGGGGAGTAGATGTCAGCAGCGGCGTTGAAAGCGCGAAGGTCAAGGACGAGGGCAAAATGCGCGACTTTATCGCGGCGGTGAGAAGGCCGGCCTGACTATGCCAGGAAAAAAAGATGGCGCTTCTACAGGAAATCGTCCTTGTTAGATGACACCATCCTCGCTTCATTGAATGGGGCGGGCCAACGCCCATACATCTTATAACACGAAAGTAACATACTATGCAGATACAACATCATCAATCGCAGAGCACCTATCAACATGGAGTCTACCCGGATCAACGGGGCCGCTTCGGCGAATTTGGCGGAAAATTTGTGCCAGAAAGTCTGATGGCGCCCCTGGCGGAACTGGAACAGGCCTATGCCGCCATTCAGCGCGATCCCTCCTTCAAACGTGAACTGGATGATCTACTGCGCGAATACGTGGGCCGTCCGACTTCGCTTTACTATGTCCCGCGTTTCTCGCAACTGGTAGCACCTGATGTCAAAGTGTACCTCAAACGCGAGGATCTGGCCCACACAGGCGCGCATAAGATCAACAACGCGCTCGGCCAGGGCTTGCTGGCCAAACGTATGGGCAAAAAGCGCATTATCGCCGAAACCGGCGCGGGTCAACACGGCGTAGCCACAGCGACGGTGTGCGCCATGCTGGGTCTGGACTGCATCATCTACATGGGCGCGGAAGACGTGCAGCGCCAGTCCCTGAACGTCTTCCGTATGAAGTTGCTGGGCGCGGAAGTGCGCGCTGTAGAAAGCGGTAGCCGCACGCTGAAGGATGCCATCAACGAGGCCATTCGCGACTGGGTGACAAATGTCGAGACAACCTATTATCTCTTTGGTACAGCGGCTGGTCCGGCTCCCTACCCGATGATTGTACGCGACCTGCAAGCCGTGATCGGCACTGAGGCCCGCGCGCAGATTCTGCAACTGGAGGGCCGTCTGCCCGATTACGCCATTGCCTGCGTAGGCGGAGGCAGTAACGCCATTGGTCTCTTCTATCCCTTTGCCAGCGACACCGAAGTGCAATTGATCGGCGTAGAGGCAGCTGGCGAGGGCGTCACAACAGGCAAACACGCGGCAACCCTCAACGCGGGCCGCCCCGGCGTCCTCCACGGAGCACACAGCTACCTGCTGCAAGACACGGACGGCCAGGTGATTGAGACGCACAGCATATCCGCCGGCCTGGACTATCCGGGGGTAGGTCCAGAGCACAGCTACTTGAAGGATAGCGGACGCGCCACTTACGCCACCGCCACCGACGCTACCGCCCTGCGCGGTCTGCAAGCGCTCAGCCGCAGCGAAGGCATTATTCCCGCCCTGGAATCGTCCCACGCCCTCGGCTACCTGCTGGAGATGGGCGAACAGGGCAAGCTGCCAGCCGGCTCCCTGGTAATTCTCAACCTGTCAGGGCGCGGTGACAAGGACATGATGACCGTCGCAAAGGCGCTCGGCGTCACACTCTAACTTCAGATGCTGCGCGCCCCGATGCAACGCTTCAGGATGCCCCGGCAGCCCGCCTTAACATCTGCGGTTATACCCTGACCCGGCGGCACGCTTTAACGCCTGCGGTTATACCCTGACCCGGCGTTTCAAAACGCTCCGGCGCCATTAATACCGGAAGTTGGTATCCTGATCCGGCGTTTCAAAGCGCTCCGGCGCCATTAATGCCGGAAGTTGGTATCCTGATCCGGCGTTACGCTCCAGTTCAACAACAAAACATCCTTGAGTAATCTACAGGACGTTTCGGCTTCTGCGCAACGCTGCACACAGGCAAACTACAGGTACACTATATTCTCTTTGGCTATAAGAAAGACGGCGATATGAATACGACACAGACGACGACGCCCGCGTTGCGGGTGCGCGCGGCCTTCGAGGCGGCCAGAAATGAAAAGCGGGGGGTGCTGATCCCCTATTTCATGTGCGGCTACCCTTCGGCACAGCAGAGCGCCGAGGTGGTGCTGGCAGCAGCCGAGGCCGGGGCCGATTTGATCGAACTCGGTCTGCCTTTTAGCGATCCCCTGGCCGATGGGGCAACTATCCAGCACGCTGGCCACCTGGCGCTTGAACGCGGCATGACGATGCGCGGCTGCCTGGAAATCGCACGCCAGGTCTCTGCCCGTAGCAGTGTCCCACTGATCCTGATGGGCTACTACAATCCGCTCCTGTCCTATGGCCTGGAGCGCTTCTGCCAGGACGCGGCTGCCCATGGAGCCTGCGGGCTGATTATTCCCGATCTGCCACCCGATGAGGCTGACAGCCTCCAGGAAGCAGCTATCGCCGCTGGCCTGACCCTGATCTTCCTCATCCCACCCACGACGCCCGATGAGCGGATCGCGCAGATCGCCCGGCGCGCCGCCAGCATTCCCGGCAGCTTCATCTACTGCGTCTCCCTCAGCGGCGTCACCGGCGCAAGCAGCAAATTCGAGATCCTCCCCTCTCTCCTGGCTCGTATTCATGGCTATACGAAAGAGATGGGATTGCCAGTCGTGGTGGGCTTCGGCCTGACCAATCCCGACCATATCGCTTTTATCACGGGCCTGACCGATGGCTCGGTCGTGGGCACTGCTTTGATTAAGCTTCTCGATCAGCACGCGGAACATGAGCAGATTGCGGCTATCCGCACCTATATCCGTTCGCTTTACGAAGCTACCAGCTGGGCATAAGTATGCACTCGCCCGTCTCATCCCTTTAAAGAGAACACAGGAAACGTTTTATCCTCATCTTTAAAGGGATGAGAGATGGTTTTGTCCGTTGGCACAGTATAGCCAGCCACCGGGACAGCTATTTGTCAACGCGTGTCTTGTTTTCAAACAGGGATTCTCACCAGTCGTTTGCCACCGACGGCGGCGAGATACAAGAGGTGAGAAAGATGCGGGACACCCGCACCCGGCAGGGACGCTGCCCTCCCTGCACCCTCGCTGGTGTCGGCGGCCCCCTGTGATGCATGCGAGGGGAGGAAGCCAGTCCACCTTATC
>DASZXF010000913.1:0-5139 GCA_035546055.1 Ktedonobacteraceae bacterium | reverse complement strand
GCACGACACCGACTGCGTATCCTGCGGCGCCTGCGTTCAGGTCTGCCCGACCGGTTCGCTGATGATGGCCGAGCGCACCCTCAAGCGCTACGCCTTCGCGCTCGACCGCTGTATCTTCTGCGGCGACTGCGTGGAGGTCTGCCCGCACGGCGCGCTGGGTGAGACGCCCAACTTCGAGCTGTCCTTCTTCAACCGCTTCGGTTCCGATGTGACGCTGGAAAAAGGCGACCTCGCCGTGGCTCCCAACTACCTCGTGCGCCAACGCCTGCCGCGCAGCAAGAAAGATCTGCCGGTCATCAGTCCGCTGGTCCGCCCGCTGCCCGCCCGCCGCATCCGCGAGTAGTTCGCACCATACAGGTAAAACAAGAGAGGTAGCCGGAGAATTTCTCCCCGGCTACCTCTGCTTTTTCCCGTTCGCTCAGCCCTGGCGGCAACTCTACCATCCTCGCCGGTCGAGCACTCAGCCAGCTCTTTTAGCGGGACAACGCCGGCGAAGCCGCAAAGGCTTGCCGAAGAGCCGCCGCCGCCTCGTCCAAGGCTTGCTTGCTCTGATCGAAAGGATGACGTATAAACTCGTGGATCATCCCCTGATAGCGAGTAACCGTCACCGGCACGCCAGCCTCTTTGAGCCGCTGGCCATAGGCTTCCCCCTCGTCGCGCAGCGCATCGTATTCGGCGGTGATGATGAGCGCTGGCGGCAATCCTTGCAGATTCGCGGCCAGCAGAGGAGAAACGCGGGGATGTAATTTTTCCTCCGCGCTGGTCAGATAATGATCCATAAACCAGTTCTGCCCTTCCCTGGTGACATTGCCGTGTTTGCCCGCGTATTCCTGGATCGAAAAATTCGTCCTGCGGAAATCGAGATCGGGATAAATCAGCAATTGAAAGGCCAGAGCAGGACCGCCCTGGTCGCGCGCCATCTGCGCGACGACCGCCGTCAGATTGCCGCCCGCGCTATCGCCGCCCAGCGCTATACGGGTCGCATCGCCATTGAAGCTGGCGGCGTGTTCGGCGGTCCAGCGGGTCGCGGCATAAGCCGCATTGGGCGCGGCAGGAAATTTGTGCTCAGGCGCCAGCGGATAATCCACAGATACCACCATACATCCCGCCCGGCGCGCCAGGCTGCGGCAGAGGCCATCGTGGGTGTCCAGATCACCGAGTACAAAGCCGCCACCGTGGAAAAAGACCAGCAACGGGAACGGGCCGTTCCCTTCAGGCGTGTAGATTCTGAGGGGAATAGTCCCATCGGGTCCGGCCATCACGCGATCCTCCACCCTGGCCACCGCTTCGGGTAATCCGAGATCAGCGATTTGTCGCCTCATACCCTGACGCGCCCGTTGCGGGGGAAACGTATGAAGCTGGGGAAAATTCAGCGAAGCAAGTTGCTCCAGATAGACCTGGACTTGAGGATCAAGGGACATTGATGTGCTCCTTCCATAGCAAGCAACAGACAGATTTTACCGATTAGTACCAATCGGTACTAATCGATGGTGAAAAAAAGAGGAGGATTGCTCCCCCGATAAAGACCGCTTCTCAACTGGTGGCCTCAAGCGGCCAGTAGCTTGAACAGTGCATCGCGTTCCTCGCGCAAAGCGGAGGCGCTTTTCTGGATGCTTGTCAGCATCAGGCTGCCTTCCAGCCAGGAAGTGATCAGAGAAGCCAGCGTGGATGCCGGTAGGTCAGAGCGAATTTCTCCCTGGCGTTTGCTCTCTTCAAGCAGCGCGGTGAAGACCTCAACCTGCTGTTGAAAGAAATGGGCCAGGCGCAGGCGTACCTGCTCATTGGTCTTGCCTGCCTCTACCATCAGCGAGATAAGCGGGCACCCGCCCGCGCAATCGCGTTCGACAAGCTCATCAATGAGCAGATCGACATAATGCGTCAGGCGCGGTAGAAATGCCCCCGACCTGGCGAGAACCTCGCTCTGAAAAAGGCGTTGGAGAGCGGAAATAAAGCCCTCCAGCACCGCCATAGTGAGTTCCTCTTTGCTCTTGAAGTGGTAATAAATGTTCGACTTGGAAACGCCGCTTTGTTTCACCACCTCATCCATACTTGTGCTGGCAAAGCCTTGCTCAAGAAAGAGGTTGGAAACCACTTTGATCACATAATCACGATTCGATGTGCTTCTCATAACTAGAACTATACAGTACTAAAAATGTTTTGTCAAGACTGAAAATCCCGGGCTCCAGGGTTTCTCACCAGTCGTTTGCCACCGATGGCGGCGAGAAGCAAGCGAAGAGAAAGATGCGGGACACCCGCATCCGGCAGGGACGCTGCGCTCTCTGCACCCTCGCTGGTGATGGCCCTGGCTTGACTTGTGAGTAACCCTGTCCCGGGCTCATGAACATCTTCAAGTGCTGAAGGTGCGAGAGGTGTGCTACAATAACAATATTATCACTGCCATAGACGAAGGAGTCGCCACTTCATGGTCCGCAAACGCATGCTCCAATTTCCTACCGGCTTTTTATGGGGAACCGCCTCGGCCTCGCATCAGTGCGAGGGGGGTAATACAAACAACCAGTGGTATCGCTGGGAACAGCAGGGGCATATCCTATCGGGTGATACCTGTGGAGACGCGACGGACTGGTGGCGCCAGGCCGAAGCGGATTTTGCGCGCGCCGAACAGTTGGAGAATAATGCTTTGCGCCTGAGCCTGGAATGGAGCCGCATCGAGCCGGAGGAAGGGCGCTGGGATGACGAGGCCATTGAGCGCTACCGCGCCATGCTGCGCGACCTCCAGCAGCGCCATATGGTACCCGTCGTCACGCTGCACCATTTTAGCGAGCCGACCTGGTTTGCCGAGCGCGGCGGTTTTGCGAATGGCGACAATATTTCATTATTCGTGCGTTACGTCAGATATGTTGTGGCTCATCTCCAGGATCTTTGCGATTTCTGGATCACCATCAACGAGCCGAACGTGTACGGCGTGCTGGGCTACCTGATGGGGACATTTCCACCGGGCGAGCATGATCTCAGGCATGCGTTCGAGGTTATTCGCAATCTGTTCCAGGCCCATATCGAAGCATTTTATGCTATCAGTGAATTGCAGCCGGAGGCGCGCATCGGCTATTGTCTGCAATATCGTCTCTTTGATCCAGCCAGGAGATACTGGCCGCCGGATATCTCCACCGCCGCCTTTCAGGAAGAGAGCTTTAACTGGCTCTGGCTCAAGGCCGCCGAGAGCGGGCACTTTCCCTTTCCCTTTAACACCCTGCTCAAGCCGCTGGTTCACGCCTCTGGCACGCGCGACTATCACGGGATCAATTACTACACCCGCGAGATGATCCGTTTTGATCCGACCCGGCCCTCCGACCTCTTTGCGCGGCGCTTTATTCGTCCGGGGGCCGTGGTCAATGACGCCGGTCTGGAAGGCACCTTTGGCGAAATTTATCCAGAGGGTCTGTACCGGGTGCTCAAGGCTGTTCACCGGCGCACGCGTGGCAACAAGCCCCTGTACGTTACCGAAAACGGCTTTTGCGATGCCAGAGATGATCGCCGTCCCCGCGCCATCCTGGAACACCTGGCCATGGTGCATCGAGCCATCCGCGAAGGTATTCCCGTGCGCGGATACCTGCACTGGACCCTGGTGGATAACTTCGAGTGGGCGGAAGGCTGGGCCGCGCGCTTTGGATTGATAGAATTGGATCAGCATACTCAGGAGCGTATTCCGCGTAAAAGCGCCAGCCTGTTCGGGGAAATCTGCCGGGCCAACGCCATCACGGAAGACATCGTAGAACGCTACGCGCCGGAAGCGCTGGCCACCATTTTTGGTCTGGAGGAGGGCGCAGGCAAGGCTCCAGCCTTCTGATTTTGCTGAGAATACTTGTGTAACTTCAGAAAAGCTAAAAAACGAATTGCACGCGAATAGACCGCGATGGAAAAACTCGCGGCTTTTTTATTGATTTTTTGCGTAGAACGTACTATTATACATCGGTGGGATGAAATGTTTGTTTTTCTAACTGATCAGTTATTGTGAGAAACAAAATGGAAGCGAAACGTGAATTTGGTACCTGGCGAGAAATGCTTGGTTTTTTGACAAAAAATTCCCAGGAAAAACAGCGCCTGGCTCGTGAGGCGGATGTATCAATAATTACCTTGCGGCGCTGGATGATAGGGGAATCGCATCCACGTGAAGACAACCTGCGCAAGCTTGTACTGGCTGTGCCACCGGAGTTTTCCGAGGTCTTTCGGCGCATGCTGGAGCAGGAATATCCGACTCTCGCGCACGAAGATCTGGAGAGCGGGCGCATAGTGGCTGAGATTCCCTCAGATTTGTATGCCCATGTCATGCGAGTCTATGCCAAGACGCCGGCCATTCTTGCCCGTGATACGCTGTATAAAGCTGTTTTTGAGCGCGCCCTGGAGCACCTTGATCCAGACAAAAAGGGTCTTTCGCTGGCCCTGGTGTGCTGTGTGCCGCCCCAGGCGGGGCAGAAAGTGCGCAGTTTGCGCCAGGTGCGAGGGATGGGCACGCCTCCCTGGGAAAGAGAGATGGAGCGGAAGACCATGTTTCTGGGTTCAGAATCGGTCGCGGGCCACGCTGTCATGAACTATCGCCTGGCCTCGGTTGACAGCCGGGACTCCACCTCCTTTACCTCGGCTAACTGGACAGATTATGAAGAGAGTGCTATCGCCTCACCCATTCTGCGCCAGGCGCGAGTGGCTGGCGCTCTGCTGGCTTCCAGCTCGCGTCCGCATTACTTCACCCTGGCCCATCAAAGTCTGCTCGAACTCTATGCTCCGCTGGTCGGTTTAATGTTCGACCCGCAGGAATTTTATGATCCCATGGAGATTATGCTGGGCGTCATGCCGGATTTTGAGCACCAGGTGCCTTTATTTGCCAATTTTGAACAGCGCGTCTCGCAGAAAATGACCGAAAGCGCGCAGCGTAACGGTTCTATGACCATCCAGCAAGCTCATCAGCTTGTCTGGCAGGAGATCGCCGAAGAACTCTTGCAGGTCTCCAGTAAACACTGATAGAAGATCCAGACAAGTGTTTGTGCGCCCAACAACCCGGTTTCTGTCAGACCGCCGTGAGTCATCCCTGATGTTTGATCTCGTTGGGAAGGTCGTGGTGGACTCCTCAGTGCCTGCGGCGCTGCGCAAGGGTTGGAGGAGGTGGCAGGGTGGGCCCGGCCCACC
>DASZXF010000912.1:0-11933 GCA_035546055.1 Ktedonobacteraceae bacterium | reverse complement strand
CCCCCAGCGTGCTCGTCAGACCCACCATGAGCAGAGCTGCCAGCAGGAGGCCAGGACGCGCCAGGTGCCAGGAGAGCATCGGCTCCTCCAGCAATTCCACATCGACCGGATCATCCCAGAAGGCATCCATCATGGCCCGCTGCAAAGGAGCGGTGCGTTTGACCTTCTTTCCCAACCTGCCCCAGAGCAGCTTGAACAGGCGACTGATACGCCCGGTCGTAAACCAGGGGCCGATGGCGCAGAAAGTGACGTAGATGAGATAAAGGATAGGTACAAAAAAAAGCGGCGAAGACCAGCTATTGCTGATATCCTCAAAGGCATCGCTGTACGAGAGGAGACGCATAACATCAATATACGTAAATCCGTCGCGGTTGAAAACCAGCAGAGCCAGGATGAGTGTGCCAAAGAGAGCGCTGAGGGTGAGCAAAAGCGGACGACGGCGGCGCCAGTTGACATTAATCAGCGCGGCGTAGTGCAGACCGATGGCGAACCAGAGATAGGGCACGCCCAGAGCTGGAATCCAGATCATTCTCCACCAGAGGTCCAGCGAAAAAAAGGAGGTCGCCGGAGTCAGTGGACTGGAGATGAGAATGGCGTGAAGAAAGAAAAAGAGCGCGGAGAGGCCGAGGCCGACAATTCCCAGGCGCACAATCCCGGCGCTTCTATCCCCATTCAGCCAGACGGTAAAGGCCAGCCAGAGAAAGGCGGTCAGGTCAAAAATTGAGAGGGCCAGCACCACCATTTGCAAAAGGCGGGCGGGATCGAGAAAGGCTTGCAGGGACATATTATTCCTCTTTGTAGAGCGGCACCCACTCGCCGCGCCGATCCTGCACCAGGGCCACGCCATCCTCATCCCACATAATCATGCGATTGAGCGAGTAGATTAACGTCGCTCGCGCCCGCGCCACCTTGTCATCCACCGCCGTTTCGCTCAAGCCCCAGGCTGCGTAAATACGCCCGTTGGTACGGCTCACCGCGCGCTTGTCGTGTAAATTGAGGCGGGCGGCGATCTGCTCGTTGGTCATACCCTGCGCCACCAGTTCGGCCACGCGCAGCTCATTCGGCTCCAGCAGCGCGCGCGGCGATTGTTCGTCCAGGTCGCGCACTTCCTGTACACGGTCCTCGATTTCAGGATCGACCAGGCTGCGCCCATTAATGGCATCGCGCAAAAGCGGCAGCAGCATACTGGGTAAGAGGTAATTGCTTTTGCGCACATAGGCGTAGTGCGTTAAAATACCCGAAGCGCGAAATTCGCGGTAGTATTCGTCATCGTCCTGAATCGAATAAAAGACCACCGGCATACGCGGGCGCTCGCGCCGGATCGCTACGGCAGCCGAGACGCCACTCATGGCTTTGCGACCGGGCTGCGAGGTCTGCAATTGCACATCCATTAAGATGACATCGATATCCAGCTCTACAGCCTGCGCCAGCGCCTCCTGACCGGTCGCGGCCTCTCCCGGCACCTGTACGGCGCCCGTGGCCTCCAGACCCTCGCGCATGGCCTTACGCAATGGCCCATGGTCGTCAACCAGCAACAGTTTGATGACAGCCATACAATTATCCCGCCCTCTGCGAAACTATTCTTCCATAACCTGCGCTTCATTATACCAGTTCGGAGTCCAGGAAGAGTGACTCCGTGGTACCAAAAAGACGCACACAGAGCACCCGCGTAAACCGTTCTAATACTTCACGGTATTCTCAATAGCGCTGGCCATGAGCCTGTAGCCGGCCTGATTGGGGTGAATGTTTTTCGTCTTGTTACACATCCAGGTATACAAACACAGGTGGGAGGCAGAGGCAGACGCGGACGAGCTGACTGTACCGGTGGAAGAGGTTGCGAACGCGCTAAACACATCCACCAGGGTAGCCCGCCCGCTGACATCAGCGGCGAGATCCTGGTTAAAGGCCTGAATATTCGCCAGCGTGTTCGGACAGATGTCCTGGTAGGGATCATAATAATTCAGCAGGATTAAATCGCCGCTCATCCGTCCATTGACTGTCATGGCTGCGATAAGCTGAGGCAGAACCACATTTTTGAGGTTGTTATTTACCATGCTCAGGTCGTTCTGCCAGTTCGCCTTGATGCTACAATTCGCGGTATTGAGATCAGGGATCAGATCATTAGCTCCAATGTCCAGCGTCACCGGACTGACCTGGCCGGCATGCGCGTGCAGATAGTTCACTGCTTCCTGCAATTGGGGACCGTTATAGAGGTATTTGCGCAAAAGCGCGTACTGGCAGCCTCCATGAATCAGCGAAACAATACTCTCGCCGGGACAGGCCAGATTATCATAATGCTGGACGCCGTGCTTCTGGAGATCACTGAAAAAGACATTCGCATAGCCACTGACCCAGTTAAAATTCGGCTGATAGCCAAAAGCCAGCGAGTCCCCCAGCGCCAGATAGTAGGCTTTCGGTCCCACCAGCGCCGGCTGTGTACGTGAAATATGCATCGCCCCGAAGGCCAGCGGCGCAACTACCGGGACCAGAATCAGCACCAGTACACATGGCAGGCCCATCCGCAGCATATACCACATCCCTTTGCGCATCATACAACCTCCTCCACGTCAACATCACCTGTAAATCCCTGATGTAAAAACACCTGACCTTTTCGGTCTCTTCACGTACCCTCGCCCTGAGCAGGAGCGGTCTGCTTGCTACAGGAGCGATCCGCTTGAGGATACTGAAACACGAAGAAAAAGATGAGCCGCTTTATTCACAGTATATTCATCCTTACAACAGAGCAAAATAGATATAAAACGCGTACAGTCCCCATGAGTTATCCCTGATGTGATCCCGTCGGGAAGGTCGTGGTTGACTCCTCGTCGCTGCGCGACTCGCCCTGGTGCTTTTGGAGGTGGTGGCAGATGGGGTCTGGCCCCACCTGCCACCGCCTCCAAACCCCGCGAAGCGCCGCAGGCGCTGAGGAGTCAACCAGGACGCTCCCCACCGGATCACATGCGGGAGGACTCATAACTTGCGAGAACTTTTTGAGACTCTGTTGTGTCAAGCTTGACTTAACAGTGCTGGCTGATCTATAATACTGTGAGCACTGACAAAGGGGAAAAGAGCATGTATAAGCAGGTGATGTTGCTGGGTCTGTTGCTGGAAAAACCGATGTATGGGCAGCAGATCCGCGAGGTCATTGAAAATCACCACAGGCTCTTTGCGGATTTTATCAAAAAGCCAACGATCTATTACCAGCTTGACCGGCTGGCACACGATGGCTATTTGAGCGTGCGCAAGGAAACAGTGGAAGCCCCCGGCACAGGGTCGGCTCATGACGAACTGGCATTGCGCGAGCGCGAGGTCTATTATATTACAGAGAAGGGGCGGGCGTATTTTTATAAGCTGTTGCGTGAAACGCTGGGCACCCATACGCCTCAATTGAGCGAAATGGATGTCTGCCTCTTTTTCCTGGATCACCTGCAACCCGGCGAAAGCATCGCCCTGCTCAGAGAACGCTATGAGCGGGTCGCGCAGGAACGCGCGCAGGTGGCGCTACAAATGCAAGAACCGGGCAGACACGATGACGCCCATCGCCTGGTCAACGACCACAAGCTGACGCTGCTGGATGCTGAATTGAACTGGCTGGCCCGGACTATCATGCACCTGCATAGCCGTCCAGCTCGCTCAGAACAGGCTGTGCATCCACACCAGGCGCATACACAACCCGTCAATGTCAGGCCAGAATAAGCTCTTCCGCTCCTGGTAGACTTTTTCACACATCCAGGTGCGTTCCGTTAACGTGTAAAAAACCTTTTCACCGTTCCTGCATGATGTGGGCGCGGTTTACGCAGTAAGTCAGCTTTGACTTAACTCATACATAAGAGAGCTAACCATGGGAAAAATGTTTCGTTCGCCATTGTTTTTGATGGCACTGACCATTTTTATTGATTTTACCGGCTTCGGCCTGGTGATCCCACTGCTCCCTTTCTGGGCTGAGCGCCTGGGAGCCAATTCGTTCGAGGTGGGGTTGATTCTCACTACCTATGCCCTGGCTCAGTTCATCTGTACTCCCATGCTGGGGGCGCTTTCGGACCGCTATGGACGCAGGCGCATTATCCTGATTTCGCTCTGCATTGAAGCGCTTTCCTTCGCTTTAACCGCCCTGTCCACTTCGCTACCCATGCTGTTGATCGCGCGTGTGGTCGGCGGGATCGGCGCCTCAAACATCGGCTCGGCCCAGGCGGTGGTTTCAGATGTCACCCCGCCTGAGAAGCGCGCGGCGGGCATGGGGGCGATTGGCGCGGCGATTGGCATGGGCTTTGTGGTTGGACCGGCGCTCGGCGGCGCCTTCTCCTCTCAGGGGGGCACGCTGCCTTTCTGGATTGCGCTGGGCCTGGCGCTGATCAATGCGCTGCTGGTGCTCCTGTTGCTGCCAGAAACGCGCAAGAAGCAGGAGCGGAGCCATACGCATGAGGGGCCGAATCTGCTCTTTTCTGGCTGGGGCAAGGTCATCCACAATAAAGCTATTGTCAGCATGGTGCTGGTCAATCTGCTCTACACGCTGGCCTTTACGGGTATGGAGGCGGTTTTCCCCCTGCTGACACAGAAAAATTTTGGCTGGGGCGCTACCCAAAACGGCTACATCTTTACCTATATCGGGATACTTGTGGTTATCATGCAGGGCGGTCTGGTCAGACAACTGGTCAAACGCGTGGGTGAACGCAATCTGATGCTCGGCGGTCTGGTGCTGCTGGGAGCCGGTCTGACTATGCTCATCTGGAGCAGCAACCTGGCCTTCCTGTTCATTGCCGTGGGTGTTCTCAGCATCGGCGATGGGGCGGTCACCCCAACCAGTTCGGCGGTTCTCTCGCTGATCTCGCCAACCAACGAGCAGGGAGAAATCCTCGGTTTCGCGCAGGGTCTGGGCGGGCTGGGCCGCAGCGTCGGCCCGCTCATTGCCGGTCTGCTCTTCAGTGTCGCTCCCGGCGTCCCTTTCCTGGCCGGTGGCTTCTTCGCGGTCCTGGCTATCCTGGTCACTCTGCCGGTGATGAGCAACATCCAGCAATCAATCGAGCGACACAGGCAAGAGGCTGAGGCGTGCAACGGGGTCGCCTCACATGCCTGATGTCTCCAGCCGATCTGCTCCACTCTGCCTCATCCTGGATGATGCTAACCCGGCAGAGTGGCAGAAGTGGCAGAGTCATTGTAAGATAGTACCAACACATTTCTGCGCACAGAAATTGCCAGGGAGGCTCGTATCTCCCATCATATACTGCTAGGAGTTATTTGAATGAAAGCTTTAACCATTACGCAGATGATCCTGCGTGTCGCCGCCCTGCTCGCCGTGATTATGGGCATCACTTTCTGGATCAAGCCAGAACTCTACTATACCACCAAAGCCCTGATTAACATCCATATGCTGCTGGGCATCATTGTCGTGCTCTCGCTCTGGGCCATCGGCTTTATCCAGGGACGCCTCAAGGGGGGCAGCTTCGGCCTGGCTCTCGGTACCTTCATCATCGGTCTGATTGTTGCCATCGTCGGCATGTTCCAGCACTCGTGGAAAGACGCGGGCGTTAATGTCGAACTGATGAACAGCATCCACCTCCTCCTGGGCATCATCGCCGTTGGCTTCGGCGAGATGATCAGCGGACGCGTCAAACGCGCGACCAGGGCTGCGGCGTAAGCACACGACCGCGCACGGCAAAGAGATGTGGGCACGCAGCTATGTCTGTTTGCTCACATCTCTTTTGTCGTCCACAGCCCCGCAATCCCTATTTGCGGCATTTTGCGCCCGGCCAGCGTGACCGGTCGGCGCATCGCTATTGTCGAAAATCCAATGATATGGTTTAATACGAAAAATGGCATAGGTCGTGGGCATCACAACGACGTAGATCCAGCCTAAAGGGAGAAAAGCATTGAGTACGCAGGAACGATCTCAGCGGATCGCGGTCTATCCAGGCAGTTTCGATCCATTGACCAATGGACACCTCGACATTGCGCGCAGGGCCGCGCGTCTCTTTGATACGCTGATTGTCTCGGTTTACGCTTTTCCAGCAAAAAACGTCCTGTTTACGGTAGAGGAACGCCAGGAACTCTGGCGCGAGGTGATCGCGACTGAGGGTCTGACCAATGTACGCATCGATACCTATATCGGCCTGACTACCGATCATGTGCGCTCCCTGGGCGGGCAGGTTATTATTAAGGGTCTGCGCTCACCCAACGACTTTGATTCGGAATTTCAACAGGGTCTGATGAATCATAAACTGGCCCCGGAAATTGAAACCGTTTGCCTGTTTACCAACCTGGAGCAGCTCTTTATCAGTTCTTCGCTGCTCAAAGAAGTGACCCGCCTGGGCGGCAATGTAGACGATATGCTGCCCCCAATCGTGATACAGGCATTACAGAAGAAATTTAGAGCGTAGCGCGTTTCATTCTATAACAAAGGTGGTATGGAGCCAGAGCGTGGATATTTTATATCTTGTTGACCGCCTGGAAAATCTCATCGCGAGTAGCCGCCGGATGCCGCTCGTCAGTCAGATCATTGTCAAGGAAGCGGATATCCTGAATATTATTGACCAGTTGCGCACGACCATTCCCGACGAGATTAAACAGGCCCGGCGTATTATCCAGGATAAAGAGCGCATTCTCGCGCAGGCGCAGGCGGAGGCTAATGCTCTGCTGGCCAGGGCGCGCGACGAATCGGAGCAAGCAGTCAATCGCGAAGGTCTGCTCAAAGCGGCTGAGTCGCGCTCGCAGGAGCTTGTCAGGCGCGCGGAAGAAGAGACGGCGGTTCTGAGAGCGGAAGCCGATGGCTACGTTGTGGAGACGCTGCGCGCGCTACGTGACCACTTGAACAGCATCGAAACAGATATCGGGCGCTCCATTCTCAGCATTGAAAAGGGTCTGGCTACCCTGGAGGGAGAAGCGGCCAGCGCGGAAGAGGACGCCGACTATTACGCGGAGGAGGCTGACCCGGCGGAGGACATGGACGAGATCACGCACTCGATGCAAAGGCGCGTCTCTTCTCTGGCCGCCGATACTATGGGCGGCCCGATGTTTGTTCAGGACGAGGAAGACTGGTCCGATGACCACGAAGTCCAGGAAGAACCATTCCCGCAGGAGTCTCCTTCGCGGCCCGCGCGCCTCTTCCAGGCGTAAATGTCTCGTTCTGCCGCTTTATAAAAATGAGCAGGACCAGTCCCCCTTGCTTGCTGAAAAATGATGATTGTAAATGGAGCGACGGCGCTTGCCTCCGTCGCTCCATTTACAATCATCAAAGCATGAGCGGCGCTGGAAACATTGGGGATGGGATATCATCCTTTCCTCCGGGGTGGGAAGAGCAACGCGCTCTTGTTGCGGCCAGGGAGAGGAGCCGAACAGCCTGCGAGCAGTTGAAGGGCACATAGTTATACTAGAAGGGAGCGAGAAAAGGCAGGGCGGCAGGCTCCGGGCTGGTGCAGCAAGCGAACTTGACATTCCAGGCGCGGGAATGTTAGCATGAACAGGGAATACCTCTGACACAAGTACTCACCAGCGAACCGCCGCGAGGCGTTTTTATGTGCGCAAGGTGGGTACGAAAGGACAAACAACCATGGAAATGGAGCGGGCTAACCTGCTACAGATCTACTATTTTATGCGCCTCACTCGCGAAATGGAAGACCGCACCCGCAAGCTCTTTCTCCAGGGCAAAATTGTGGGCGGCGTCTACACGGCGCAGGGTCATGAGGCGACCACCGTCGGAGCGGCAATGGTGCTGCGCGATGGAGACTGCATTGTACCGCAGCATCGCGATCTGGGAATGCATCTGGTGCGAGGCGCTTCGCCGCGCGCTGTGATGTGCCAATGGTTAGCACGTGGCAATTCTCCGACGTTGGGACGGGATGGGCAGGTCCACATTGGCGATATGCACCACGGCGTTGTACCGATGATCAGCCTCCTCGGCGAGTCGCTCTCGGTCGGCTGTGGCGTGGCACTTACCATGAAGCGGTTCAAGCGCCCGGGCGTGGTCCTGGCCTCCTGTGGCGATGGCGCGACGAACACCGGGCAATTCCACGAGGCGCTGAATTTTGCCTCGGTGCAAAAATTGCCCATCATTTTTCTGATCGAAAATAACGGCTATGCGTACTCGACGCCTTCACACAAACAATTCGCCGTCAAGGATCTGGCAGACCGCGCGAAAGCCTATGCCATGCCAGGCGAAAGTGTGGCTGGTAACGATGTGCTGGCGGTCACGGAGGCCGTAGCACGCGCGGCGGAGAACGCACGCGCGGGCCATGGACCTGCGCTGATCGAATGCAAAACCTTCCGTGTGCGCGGGCATTCGGAGGCCGATAAGGCCGATTATGTGCCCCAGGCATTACGCGAGGAGTGGCTGAAAAAAGATCCTATCAAGCGCTTTGAAGACTATCTCCAGAAGAAGAAAATCCTGACTGCGGCCCTGAAAGGCGAGATTGAGGATCAAATCAAAGCGGTCGTCAGTGACGCCGTGGCTTTCGCCGAGCAAAGTCCCGAGGCCGATCCTTCGACGGTGGCGGATTTCGTCTTCGCCCCCGATGGACCAATCGCGCTGATCGGCACACCGGAAGCTCATGATCCGCGTTATGTCAATGCGCTGGACCGGCGAACCGGCCAGCCCTTTACTGCCATCAGGACAACTCCCCTGACCCTGCCCGAGGAGGTGGGAAAGCGATGACTGCCATTACCTATTTAGATGCGATTAGCCAGGCCATTCGCGAGGAGATGCGGCGCGATGAGGCCGTGTTCCTGCTTGGTGAAGATGTTGGTACGTATGGCGGAGCCTTTAAGGTGAGCGCGGGCTTTCTGGAAGAGTTTGGGCCAGAACGCGTGATCGATACGCCGATGTCCGAGACTGCGATTATTGGCTCGGCGGTGGGCGCGGCGCTGATGGGTATGCGCCCGATTGCGGAGATGCAGTATATCGATTTCATCACCTGCGGCTTCGATCAGATTATTAATATGGCCAGTAAGATGTACTGGCGGGTGGGTATGCCTGTGCCTATGGTGATCCGTGGCCCCTCGGGCGGCGGCACGAAGGGCGGTCCGTTCCATTCGGCCAGCCCTGAAGCCTGGTTCTTCCACACTCCCGGTATCAAGGTGGTGGTGCCTTCAACGACCTATGACGCCAAGGGACTGCTGAAGTCGGCGATCCGCGATAATAACCCTGTGCTGTTCCTGGAGCATAAGCTGCTCTACCGCCAGCCAGAATTGCGCGCGGAACTGCCCGACGACGATTATACAGTACCGCTGGGCAAGGCCGTGGTGCGCCGCGAAGGGGACGATATGACGGTGCTGACCTACGGCGCGATGGTCTATCAATGCCTGAAAGCGGCGACGGTGCTTGAGGAAGAGGACGACCTGGAAGTTGAGGTGGTGGACCTGCGCAGCCTGACCCCGCTGGACCGCGAGACGATTATGGAGTCGGTCAAGCATACCAATAAGGTTCTGATTGTGCATGAAGATGCCCTGACTGGCGGTATCGGCGCCGAACTGGCGGCGATCCTGGCTGAGGAGCTGTTCGAGTATCTGGACGGGCCGATTACCCGCGTGGCCGCGCCCGATGCGCCTTTCCCGTATGCTCCTCCTCTGGAAGCGGCCTTCTTGCCCAACGCCGAAAAGATTCTCAGCGCGGCGCGCAAACTGGCCGCGTACTAGCAAGAAGCCAAAGGAGTCGAAAGAACGATGCCAACGCCAGTAAAAATGCCACGCCTGGGCGAGTCGGTTGCCGAGGGCACCATCGGAGGCTGGCTGAAAAAAGAAGGCGATTGGGTGGAGCGAGATGAATCACTGGCTGAGATTATTACCGATAAAATCAATGCCGAGTTGCCCTCACCCGTGGAAGGTCGCCTGGTCAAAATCCTGGTGCCTGCCGATGAGACGGTTCCGGTTGGTACAGATATCGCTTTGATCGAGGCCGAGGCGAGCGTTCCGGCCAGTTCAGAGCCAGAGCCGGCTCCCGCTGTCCGCAGCGCGGCTCCCGTCCAGCAAACCGTCCACCCAAATGGACGCGCGGCAGTTCCAGCCGCGAAAAGCGAGGAGCGTCAGCGCATTTCGCCCCTGGCCCGTCGCCTGGCCCGCGAACACGATCTGGATCTGAGCGCGATTCCCGGCACCGGCACCGGCGGACGCGTGCGCAAAGAGGATATCCTGGCTTACCTTTCGCAACGTCAGCACGCCGCCGCTCCGGTGCCTACCATACCCGCCCCGGCGTCCGCCACACCAGTTCCGGCGCCCGTGGCTGCTCCTCAGTTCGCTCCCTACGGTCCCGGCGAGGACGAGGAGGTGCTGACCCCCAGCCGTATGCGCCTGGCCATCGCCGAGCATATGGTGCGCAGCAAACATACCTCGCCCCACGCTACTGCTGTGGTTGAGGTCGACATGACCAGGATCGCGAAATGGCTGGAAAAGCACAAAGACGAGTTTAAGCAACGCAATGGGTATAGCATTAGCTATGTGCCCTTTGTGATCAAGGCCGTCTGCGAAGGCCTGCGCCAGTTCCCGGTCCTCAATTCAACCTGGACGCCCGATAATAAGATCGTCCTCAAAAAACGCATCAATATGGGCGTGGCGGTGGCGACCGACGAAGGATTGGTGGTGCCGACCATCTATGACGCGGATCAGTTCACCCTGGCCGGGCTGGCGCGCAAGCTCACCGAGGTCGCGCAACGCGCCCGCGCCAATAAGCTGACCCTGCAAGATCTCCAGGGCAGCACCTTTGTCGTGAATAATACAGGCGTATTTGGTACAATTATCTCGATACCGATTATTAACCAGCCGCACGCAGGTATTCTGAGCATGAACGCGGTGGTGAAACGACCGGTAGTGATTGAAGATGATGCGATTGCGGTCCGCTCGATGATGTATCTCTGCCTCTCGTTCGATCACCGCATTCTTGATGGCGCTGATTCTGGCGGTTTCATGAAAACGGTGCGCGAGAAGCTGGAGAGCTACGGACGCGAAATCGATGTCTATTAAACAGGCCAGCTAAACAGCAAAGGGAAAAAACATGGCGACCATGATCCCTGAGCGCCGCCCGGAATGGCTTCGGGTGCGCCCGCCAAAGGGTGAAAATTACGATAATCTGAAGCAGTTGATGCGCAGTAAGACGCTGCATACCGTCTGCGAAGAAGCGCGCTGTCCCAACATCGGCGAATGCTGGGGCCATAAAACCGCGACTTTCATGATTCTGGGTAGCGTCTGCACGCGCAGCTGCGGCTTCTGCGCAGTCGCGACGGGTCGTCCGCAGGGGCTCGACTGGGAGGAACCCAAACGCGTGGCCGAGGCGGTTCAGAGCATGGGTCTGCGCCACGCCGTAGTGACTTCGGTCAACCGCGACGAGTTGCGCGATGGCGGCGCGGGCATCTTCGCCTCCACGATCCGCTGGATTCGCCGCCTGAACCCGGAATGCAGGATTGAGGTGCTGACGCCCGACTTCAAAGGCGTCTACGATGCCCTGCGCGTGGTTATCGAGGCCCGCCCGAATGTCTATAACCACAACGTCGAGACTATTCCCAGGCTCTACAAGCAGGTGCGCCCCCAGGCGGTCTACGAGCGCTCTTTGCAGGTACTCAAATGGGCCAAGGAGATGAATCCGCAGGCACCGACCAAATCCGGCTTTATGCTGGGCCTTGGCGAAACCTGGGACGAAATCATCCAGGTCATGCGCGATCTGCGCGAGCACGACGTAGATATCCTGACCATCGGCCAGTATCTGCGCCCCTCGTTCCAGCACCTGCCCATCCAGCGCTATGTGCCCCTGGAGGAGTACGCGGCCCTCAAAGCAGAAGGCAAAAAGATGGGTTTCCGCCATGTCGAATCCGGTCCTTTCGTGCGCAGTTCCTATCACGCCCACGAACAGGCCGACGGCGCAACTCACCAGGAGTAAAATCTATCTCATAAAGAAGGAGCGCTGATCCCGGGCGGCAGGCGTGCCCGCCGCCCAGTATCAGCGCTTCCTTCTTTAT